>JAUIJQ010000399.1 GCA_030431165.1 Rhodothermia bacterium
CAAGTCTGTTGCTCGACACCGAGCTCCAGTCCGAGCAGCGGTACTACGTCGAGACGGTTCGGAACTCGTCTGACGGACTGCTGACGATCATTAACGAAATCCTGGATTTCTCCAAGATCGAGGCGAATCGAATTGAACTGGAGGAGTTCGCTTTCAACGTCCACGAGTGTGTCGAGGAGGCGTTGGATCTGATTGCGCCGCGTGCCGGCGAGAAGGGATTGGAGCTTGCTTACCGCATCGACAAATCCGTCCCGAAGACCGTGTTGAGCGATGGTACTCGGATCCGGCAGATCCTCGTGAACCTGCTGGGCAACGCGGCCAAGTTTACGGAGTCGGGCGAGATTGTTGTCACGGTAAGCTCTGAGGCAGTCGGCGACGAGCGGCACGAAGTTCAGTTTTCGGTCGCCGATACGGGAATCGGAATTCCGCAGGACAAGATGGATCGGCTCTTCAAGCCGTTCACGCAGGTCGACTCGTCAACCACAAGACACTACGGTGGAACGGGGCTTGGACTGACCATCTCGATGAAGCTCAGCGAAATGCTCGGGGGCCGCATCTGGGTGGAGAGCGAGCCGGGCGTTGGATCGACGTTCCATTTCACTGCCGTCGTTTCCGAGACCGACCCACTGCCTCGAATCGACGCCATTGAGACGCTCAGTGGCCACACCGCATTGATCGTCGATGACAACGCGACGAACCGGATCATCCTGCACGACCGACTCACGTCGTGGAACATGGGATCAACCGTGTTTGAAGGCGGACCTGACACGCTCACATGGCTGAGTAACAATCCGCCTCCCGACATTGCGCTGCTGGACTACCAGATGCCTGACATGGACGGCGTGGAGTTGGCGCGGGCCATACGTGCGAAGTATCCGAACATGCCGATCGTGTTATTGAGTTCGGTCGGTCAGCGCATAAAGGATGATGCGTTCGATGCATTCATGACCAAGCCGATCAAGCACGAGCATCTGTACAGAACAATTGCCGAAACACTCGGCGAGCGTTCCGGCAATGACAATCACATTGCACCCACCGCGGTTGATCTCGACCGGTCGATGGCAAGCAAACATCCGTTGCGCATACTGATCGTTGAGGATGTCCTCGTCAATCAGCAGGTTGCGATCAGGATGCTGGACCGGCTTGGTTACTCGGCAGATGTCGTTGCAAACGGCAAAGAAGGCCTCGAGTCAGCGAAGACGTCGCACTATGACGTGATCCTGATGGACATGCAGATGCCGGTGATGGACGGACTTGAAGCAACACGGCGGATCCGAGCTGATGTACCGGCGGGTTGGCAGCCGTACATCATCGCGATGACGGCCAATGCAATGTCGGGCGACCGCGAGCGCTGCCTCGAAGCCGACATGAACGATTACGTCGCCAAGCCGGTCAAGATCGATGTGCTCGCCGCGGCGTTGATGAAAGCGCCGCCCACAAGTCGCAAGGTCCGTCCGGAATCGGAGGCCCCGACACAGCCTACTCCACAGACTACGCCACCATCCGTGATAACGGCAGCACCGGCGGGGTCAGCTCCTCCTGCTGCTGCTGCTGCTCCTGCTCCTGCCCCTGCTCCGGTGCCCGCGCACACGTCGACGCCGATGGCAACCGGCAGCGTTGGTGTCGACGAGAAGGTGAAGGCTGCTGCCGAACAACTGACAAAGCACCTGAACAATCTCGCGGGTGAAGACGACCCTCAGTTCCGCGAAATGATTATCGCGAGCTTCCTGCAGACCGCTCCGAACTTCGTCGCCAAGATTTCTCAGGGACTCGCCGAAAAGGACCTGCGGAAAATCGAGCACGCCGCTCACTCGCTGAAGTCGAGTTCCCAACTAGTTGGTGCAAGTCGACTGAGCGGACTCTGCTATGAGCTCGAATCAGAAGTGCGTAACGGAAGTCTCGACGGGATGCAGAACCATGGCGTGCTGATCGAGCGCGAATACATGATTCTCAAGGCCGCACTCGAGTCCGCTATTCCCGGTAAGAATCCCGGCGCGTAACACGTTCCAATCGGCGCTTGCTTTCACGCTCAGCGATGTCAGCACGCTTGTCGTACTGCTTCTTGCCGCGGGCGATGCCGATCTCAACCTTCGCGCGTCCGTTCTTGAAGTAGATCTTCAGCGGGACAAGCGTGGAGCCTTTCTGTTGCGTCTCCTTTTCGAGACGACGGATCTCGCGCCGGTGTAGCAGCAGCTTGCGCACACGAAGGGGCTCGTGATTAAAGTGCGTGCCGAGTTCGTACGGACTTATGTGTGCGTTGTACAGGAAAACCTCGCCGCGCTCCACGCGGCAGTATGCGTCCTGCAGGTTGGCCTTACCGGCGCGGAGAGATTTTACTTCGGTCCCCTGCAGCGCAATCCCAGCCTCGAATGTATCTCCAATGCTGTAGTTGTACCGGGCCTTCCGATTGGTCGTGACGATCTTGATTGGATCAGACATGACTCATACCGCAGGGAGTCCGCCGGTGTCTTCGCCTGGATCGGTCGACTCCTTCAGAGCTACAACGTTGAGTCCGGGTGGCTCATCGGTGCCTGAGTAGAAGAACAGAAAATCTGACAGCTCGGTCAGGCTTGCGACAGCGAGGTCATCCATTCTGAATCGGAGGTGATCCTTCACAAACGCATCAACGAGCGTTGATGACGGTGCGGACAGTTGATCCCGCAGTTGCTCACAGAGTGCCGCGATCTCGCTGACGGCACGAATTGTCTGATCGTCCGCTTCTCCCCGGCGCATGGCCAACACCCCCCATACCATCGGGTAGTTGGTCAACTCGTACCACTCACGACCGAGATCCAGCTCGGTCGCCGGGTTACCAGTGCTTCCGGCATCTACGAGCAGCGCATTGACATCTTCGGGTGGAGCATCCGGTGACGGCACGGCCAACACGCGGGCACCATAATGCTCCTGCAATACGACGCTTGCGATAAAGGCTTCCTGCGACGCGTTCTGAGGAACCACGAGCGACGGAGACAAGCGATCCATGCTACCCGCGATGCGGATGCGTGCAAATGGGTACTCCCAGCTCGAAAGTGCAAATGCCGGAAGGACGTCGAATCGATCGGTGTTGGCCATGATCGAAACGGTTGGCACCAAAGCCATATCAACCGTTCCGTCAGCCAGTGCCTCAGCACACCCCTCTGCGGGCAATGAGACGATCTCGGCGGACGGCACTCGTCGGGCAACAGCCGCGCGAACAACGTGGACGAACGGCGCGCTCCAAAGCGCGATCCGTTTAGGCAAACTCATAGTGGTACTCCGGCGCGGCGCCTATCCGGCAGGAGTCGCCGAATTCAGGACTTGCCCTCGAAACGGCGCTCCTTGATTCGGGCTGCCTTGCCGCGCAGATCGCGCAGATAGTAGAGCTTTGATCGTCTCACGCGTCCCTGACGCACGACCTCGATCCGGGCAAGCTTTGGAGAGTACAGCGGGAAGACGCGCTCGACGCCGACGCCATTGGAAATCTTGCGCACCATGAACGTGCGGCGGGCACCGGCACCTTTGAAGGCCAATACGACGCCCTGAAACTGCTGAATGCGCTCTTTCTCACCCTCAACAACCCGAACGTGCACGTTTACGGTATCTCCAACCGCAAATTCGGGGATGTCATCACGAAGCTGCGTGGCTTCGATAAGGCTCATTACATCAATGCTCATCGCTCTGAGTCGCTTGCCGCGTGGGGCTTGGGTAGGGGTAGAACATCAAAGATACGGCGAACGGATGGACCATCCGACTGAATCACGTGAATTAATCGTCGAGCAGATCCGGTCGGATACGCCTTGTACGCTCCAGACGGGCCGATTCGTTCCACTCCTGGATTGCCGCGTGGTCTCCCGAACGAAGGACCGGCGGCACCTCGAGTCCGCGGAACTCAGCCGGCCGCGTGTATACCGGTGCACCGAGCAGTCCGTCCTGGAACGAATCTGTGAGCGCCGACTCCGCGTCACCTATTGCCCCCGGCACAAGCCGCACGATTGCATCGATCAGGACGAGTGCCGGTAGCTCGCCACCAGACAGGACGTAGTCCCCAATGGACAACTCG
>JAUIJQ010000005.1 GCA_030431165.1 Rhodothermia bacterium
CCGGAACTGCATCTGTCTGATATTCCGCCGGCGCTCGACAAATTGCGTCTGCAGTGGGATCGCTTTCTGGAAAACCAGCGGCCCGACAAACTTCTTCGCCCCATTGCCTATAACAATTCGAAGGGGCAGCCCTGGGCAAACCGCGTCGAGGAGATACTGACTCACGTCATTATCCACAGCGCCCACCACCGGGGTCAGCTGAACCTGCTGGTAAGGGACGCGGGCGGCGAGCCGCCGCTCGTTGACTACGTACACGCGATCCGAACCGGTCTCGTAGAGTAAAGCCGCTGACGGGCCGTCGTGAATGCTGAATTGTGATTTTCCGGCGGATTGGCCGAGTGCGGTAATCATTGTATTTCAACAACCTTAACACGCCGGGGAGTACGTCGATACACTTCTCGTTATCCGTCCAATTCGCCGTTTTGCCAAACTAGAATGGCCGCAGATTCGCAACCAACCTACTTTGCCGCCGTCGTTTCAGTCGGTGGGGGCGACGCCCGAATCATGTGCATGGCACAGCGGACGGGCGCCGGCGGGCTCAACGTCCACTATTTCAAGATTGATACGTCGCTTGATGAGGTGGCCTACGACTTTATCCGCGAACCGCGTCCGACGTTTCGGGAGGAGTTGCGCGGTACTGGTCTCGCCGTGCGTATCCTCGAAGAGCCGGTGACAGAAATCGCGAGTGTAATCCGCACGGATTTGCAGAGCGCGTACGGCAGCGAAGCCGACATTGCCATAAAGCCGGTAGACACGCCGTCGATTGCGTCACTGTTCATTTGACGGAATGCCTGGCAGACGGGCGACCACAACGAGGTAAAGGCCATAGGCGCACCATCTAGTCCACCGGGGCTCGAGAATGGTGCGTTGATGCCGGTGTCCCGTGCAGAACCCTGCTATCGAGGGCGCGAAACCTGGGCGTGAAGTTACCTGTATCAAGGTTTGTGTATTTGGCGCCCCGACGCATGTCGGCTGATTGAAGCGAATGGTCGCAGCCGATCATGGGATCCAGTGATGTCGGGTAGACATCGCCATCCGATCAACCGTTGACCTTGTCCTAAGGTAATTCGGTGTTCCAGCGCCCGTCGCCCTAACCCCAGACATTGCAGGGCATGAGCAGGGAAGGCTCCGTCCCAAACCTGGCGCACGCCAACGGCCGGCTACATCCGGTGATTTTGGTCCTGTGGCTTGCGCTGCTTTCGACGTTCACCGCGGCGTGCGGGGCGGACGAATTCGCTGGCCCGAAGGTATTACCCCCGGGGGTCATCGCTTCCGGCTATGGGGTCCCCGACGGGATCGCTGTCATCGGTGAAACGGAGTTCCTCTTCGTCGAACGGAGCGGCATCCTGCATCACTACGTCGACGGGAACGTGACCCAGGTTAGCGGTATCCCGCAGTCTCGAACCCGTGACGTATACGGTGGGTTACTGGATGTCAGTCTGCATCCTGACTTCCAGAACAACCGGCTCGTCTACATCGCCTACAATGACGTTTCTGCTAACCTGTCGGTTGCGCGCTTCGAGCTCCGGAACGACCGGGCCGAAACGCTGCAGGTGATTTACCGATCGGGAGGATTCTCGATCGGCTCGAGGATAGTCTGGGAAGACGAGTCACACTTCTTCCTCTCGCTCGGCATTGGTGGGGATCCGTACCCGGACCCTGGACCGCAGCGTATCCACTCCGACGTGGGCAAGATCCACCGGCTCAGGGCCGACGGCCAGGTCCCTCCCGACAATCCAGTGTTTCCGGACTTAAACGGGCCTTCGAGCGTCTGGTCGTACGGTCATCGCAATCCCCAGGGTCTCTACTACGATACCGACAACAAAGTCCTGTACGAGAGCGAGCACGGGCCCCTGGGCGGTGACGAATTGAATGTCATCGTCGCAGGAGGCAACTACGGCTGGCCGCTGTTTTCCTACGGACTCAACTATGACAGAACGCCCGTATCCGACATGACCGAGGAGGAAGCAGAAGCCATCTCGATCCTCCCGCTGAAATACTGGACTCCGAACTTCCGTGTTGCGCCATCGGGACTACTAATGGTGGAGAACAGTCCGCACTCGTCCTGGAACGGTTCGTTCTTGTTGGGCGCGCTCAATCCCCGGCATCTGCTTCGCTACGACCCTGCCAGCGACGAGACGGAGACCGTATTGGCGAATATCGGACGGATCCGCGACGTCGCGCAGCTTCCGAGTGGAAAGCTGCTGATTGCGGTTGACGCCGGGAGCCCAAATCCGTCCGATTCAGGACGCATCATCCAATTGTCGCCAAGCGGCGGTCTTCCCGGCTCGTCGTGAGGCGTACGTCGACGGTGCCGGCGCGACCACCGCACGAGCAACTGGTGTGAGCGCCTCACGCTTGACGTTGGAGCACGGCGTTTGAATGCGACGCTATGAATGTGACGTTTGAACGGGACGTTTGAACGCGACATTTGAGCCCGACGTTTGACGCGTCTTTCGCAGGCCGTATTCTGCGGGCATGCGCCCCAGAAAATCAGGACCACCGCCGAGAGGACGCAAGCCGCCTCTCCACCCGCAGGATCGTAATCGACTTGCGGCCGCCAGACTTCTCCATCGAATTGACGCGGAGGGTGCGTACGCCCAGATCGTGCGGGGTGATGATCCCGCCGACGGTGCCGCGAAGACCCGCGAGTATGTTTCTGGCGTTACACGTTGGCGCAGGTGGCTCGACTATCTCATTGCTACTTACTACACCGGTGAGTATGAGGAGATGGAGTCAGAATTGAGGCAGATCCTCCGAATCGGCGCGTACGACCTGTGCATACTTCGAACGTTGCCGCACGTCGCGGTGTCGGCTGCCGTCGCTGTTGCGCGCGATTACGTCGGCGTTGGGGGAGGGCATCTGGCTAACGCCGTGCTGCGCCGCCTGGCGGAGACGCGCGACAATCCGCCGTCGCCTACCGGTGAAGACGAGGCAGACGAGCTTGCCATCCGCTGGTCACACCCAACGTGGATGGTGCGCCGCTGGCTGCCAAGATTCGGACGCGAAGACACCGTCCGCCTGCTGGAAGCGAACAACGCGAGGCCGTGGTATGGAGTGCGCGCAAATCCGTTTGCGCCGGATGCAGGCAGCGTGCGCGACTTGATTGGCGATGCCGATCTGCAGATTCGACAGGCGCTTCTGCCTGATTTTGTAGAGATTGACCGATTGGGTCCTGTGGTTCAGGCGGGATTGCTCGACTCGGGGCGCCTGTCGGTTCAGGATGTGGCCGCCGCCCTCGCGGTCAGGCTGCTCGACCCGCAACCCGGAGAGACGGTGATTGATGCCTGTGCCGCGCCGGGCGGAAAGAGCACATACGCGGCCGCACTCATGAACAACAGGGGGCAGGTGATTGCCGTAGATCGCAACAAGGCTCGACTACGGCTTGTACGCAGGGCTTCCGGGCGACAGGGTATCCGGATAATCGAGACCCTTGTCGGGGAGTTCGAGGAGATGGTCGACGGGGTTCTGCCGCGGCCCGATCGTGTAATCGTCGATGCCCCCTGCAGCGGTCTTGGCGTTTTGGGTCGGCGGCCGGATCTGCGTTGGCGCAAACAGGAGGAGGATATTCTGCCGCTTCAGAAGGTGCAGCTTCGATTGCTCGCACGCGGTGCCAGACTTTTGCCTCCCGGCGGCGTTCTCGTCTACTCTACGTGTACCATCGCTCCGGAGGAGAATGAAGACGTCACCCGCGCATTTCTTGACGCGCATGCTGACTTTGAGCGAGAGAATGCGGCGGCGTGGGTGCAGGAGGAGGTCGTCGGTGAACTGGGGCAGGTCGAAACGCTCCCCCACAAACACGGGACGGATGGTGCGTACGCGGTACGCTTTCGGCGCCGATCAGGTTAATCCACGCGCTCGACGACGACGGGCGCTCCGCACGATACATCAAGCTGTATCGCGATCTCAACCGAACGTCGGGCGATCTGCTCAGCCGTCATGTCGGTGTCGTACAGGGCTTCCAGCGAACCCAGTGCGTACGCGGCTCCCGATCCAATCGCGTAGAAGCGTTCAAATGGAAGCACGCCCATGTCGGAGGTGACGAGATAAATGCCGCTCCGGTTGTGGATGAGGAACGTTGAGTCGAGGCTTCCGAACGGCGAATCGGATGCGTCCACACTATCATTCACGAAGGAGTAGGTCTTGTGCAACGCCTGCCAGAAATCATTGAAGAAGGCGAAGATGTCCTTTCGGTTCTGGAGTTGCACCTTGCGCCGCGCGGAGAGGTAGTCCGACAGCACGTCGTCGTACACGTTCCATCCGGCTATTGCTACGAGCGCGTCACCAACCCGGCGAATCTTGGACACGCTGCTTGACTCGGCGGGGATGCGACGCTCACCAAGTGTTACCAGGCTGTCGGCAGCCATGACGGCCTGCCCGTCTTTTACAACGCTAACGATTATCGACATCAGGAATCGGTTACCTGGTAAACGAAGAACTTGAGGTAGCTGGTCTCGGGCATGCTGTCGAGAACAGGATGATCGGGCGGATGGCATCCGCGAAACAACATTCTGGCCGGGCGCCCTGAACGCTTCGATGCGTAGCGCAACGTACGGTGAAACGTGTCCTCGTCAAGTGCCTGCGAGCATGACGACGTTGCCAGGATGCCGCCGGGCTCAAGCAGCCTGAACGCGTTGATATTGATGCTCTGGTAGGCGCGCTCGGCATCTTCGATGTCACGCCGGCGCTTGGCGAAAGCGGGTGGGTCGAGTATGATCAGGTCGTAACGTTTTCCGTCGTCAGCCGCGCGGGCGAGCCAGTTAATCGCATCATCTTCGATCAAGTTGACGCGATCTTCCAGTCCGTTGAGACGGGCGTTGTCCCGAGCGCGCGCGAGTGCCGACGAGGATACATCAATCATGTCGACCGATTGCGCACCGGCATGCGCCGCCTGCAGTCCGAATCCGCCATCCGAACAAAATGCGTCGAGAACGCGCGCCTTGTCTGCATAGCGCCGGATGTGTTGTCTATGGAGGCGTTGGTCGATAAAGAAACCCGTCTTCGCGCCATTCACCACATCGACGCGATAGCGCACGCCGTTCTCTTCGATCTCGACAACCACCGATTCACTCGCATCGCCACGAAGTATCAGCCCCGTTCGTTCTTCAAGACCGTCCTTGGGGCGAAGCACGTTGTCATTTCGTTCGACGACGTGCGTTACGCCCGTCTCCTGAACGAGCGTGTCAATCATTGCTTCGCGGTGTTGCTCGATTCCGAATGCGAGGCAGCTCCAGGTCGCGGCCGAGCCATATCGATCAATAACAGTCCCCGGAATGCCGTCGCTTTCGCCGTACACGAGACGAACGTGAGTCGCATCCGAGAAAGCCTGGCTACGAAACGCAATCGCACGCCGCAGGCGATCACAAAAGAACTCTGCGTTTACAACGGCACCGGGATCCTGCGTCACCAGCCTGACCGCAATTTGCGATTCGGCGTGATAGAGGCCCTGGCCAAGGAACGTGCCGTCTGCCGATAATATCGCGACGGCTGCCCCTGAGGCGGGTTCGCCCTCGACGCGGTGGATCTGGTTACGGAATACCCAGGGGTAACCGCGTCGAATAAACTTGTCCTTATTTCTCCTGAGTGTGACTTGCATTGCTTTTGCGCGAAGGGAGTCGATAATACGAACCCGGCACGCGGGGGACACGTTTTTGGGATCATTCACGTGGGAACGCCACGTGCCTGCCTTTGTTTGACCTGCCGAACCCGCATTGTCCATGATCGCGACGCGCGCAAAAATAGTACTGGCAGCAGCCACCATCTTCGCATTCTCGGCCATGCAGCCCGCGAGCGGACAGCGTGTAGCGAAGTACGGTGCGGATTTTCTGGCCGGTGGCGTAGGCGCACGCTCGCTTGCCATGGGCGGAGCCGCTGTAGCGCTTACACGGGACGTTTCCGCGGGCTACTGGAACGTCGCCGGCCTTGCCGGGCTTGAGTATCCGGAGTTCGCGTACATGCACGCCGAGCGGTTTGCCGGTGTTGTGTCGTTCGACTACGGGTCTGCCGCGTTTCCGGTAAATGACCGTTCAACGGTTGGCCTTTCGTTTTTCAGGTCTGGTGTCAACGACATCAAGAACACGCTGGACGCCTGGGATGCTGAGCGTGACCAGCCAAAGCCGAATCCTGAGAGTTACTTCACGACGTTTTCGGCGGCCGACCTGGCCATCTTTGTCGGATACAGCCGTTCCATCAGTGAGAACCTTGCCGTTGGCGCCACGGCAAAGGTCATCCGACGCAGTATCGGAGACTTCGCGAGCGCGTGGGGGTACAGCGTTGATGTCGGTGTGCAATATCAGGTTGGCCGTTACTGGCTCGGCGTGAACCTGCAGGACATCTCAACGATGCTTCAGAGTTGGTCTGTAAACCAGTCGGAATTACAGAACATTGCCGATGTGTTTGGTGATGAGCTGCCCGAGGGTGGGACCGAACTTGTGCTCCCCGTTGCCCGATTCGGATCAGGCATCGTGCTACCGATGGGGTTGAACAGCCTGATGGTCGGGCTTGATGTCGATCTGGCGTTTGACGGCCAGCGTGCACAGGTCATGAATCTCGGGGACGTGTCGTTTCATCCTCGCCTCGGCGCTGAGTTTACGTACCGCACGGTGCTCGCCTTCAGAGCCGGCCTGAACCGTGTCGCTTATTCCGAAGCCCATGGGCTTGACCTGACGCCGTCCGTTGGTACCGGCATCAGGTTGCGGCAGGTGGCGCTCGACTATGGCTTTGGCGACTTTGCCGGACTTGTCTCTGAACTTGGTTTCTCGCATCGCATCTCGCTGACGCTTACACTTGAGCAGCCGGGCCTCCAGCGTCCGGGATCAGAGTAGCTTCGCCCCACGGGGAAGGTCTTGTCAGCGTCCAGGAGAATTTCGTCGCACCAGCCCGTCGCCAGGGATACGCTTGCACTGGTGGTGCCGGTGTTCAACGAAGCGGAGTCGATCCCCGCGCTGGTCGCTGAGATCGAAGCCTTTCGAGCCGAGCGACCGTTCATTACGGAAGTAATCCTCGTTGACGACGGCAGCACCGATGGTTCCGGTCTGCTGATCCGGGAGCTTACCAGCAATCGGTCCGGCTACTTCCTTATCGGGTTTACGCGGAATTTCGGACACCAACCGGCGATCACCGCGGGGCTCTCTGCTGTTGAGGCTGACGCGGCCGTCGTGCTTGATGCAGACCTGCAGGACCCACTCGTGGTCGTTGATGACATGGTCCAATTGTGGCGCGAGGGCTATGACGATGTGTACGGAATTCGGCGGCAGCGGGCGGGTGATGGGTGGCTGCGGCGGCGGGCGCGGCACCTGTTCTATCTTTTTTTCCGCCGCTTCACCGGCGTCAATGCGCCGGCAGACGTTGGTGATTTCAGACTGCTCTCCCGACGCGTTATCGATGCCTACATGGACCTTCATGAACAGCGGCCGTACGTTCGCGGACTGGTGTCATGGTTGGGTTTCAATCAGATTGGTGTTGAATACGATCGCCCACAACGCCGCACAGGTCGTTCCAAGTATCCGCTGAGTAAACTCGCGAGGCTGGCCTTTACCGGGCTTACTTCTTTTTCGAATCGCCCATTGCGGTACGCGGTTCGAGCCGGTGTCCTGGTTTCGATGCTTTCGTTTGCGGGACTGGTGTGGGCCGTGGTAACAAAACTCCTGTACCCGGAAACGATCTCTGGCTGGGCGTCGCTTATCTTCGTCGGGTTCTTCTTTGGTGGCGTTCAGCTCCTGTTCCTCGGTATTGTCGGCACCTACCTTGGTCGCGTGTATGACGAGGTAAAGTCCCGTCCTCGATTTGTGGTTCGCGAAACCTGGCAGTCCAAGGTTGACACCGGCGGCGCCTCCGGCACCGGCGATGCCGCTACCACAGGGGCAGACACCACAGGAGCAGACAAGATAGGAGCAGATACCACCGGAGCCGAGACTGAAGCTACTCCCGACGCCGACACAACAAATCCGCCTCGAGGCGCGTTGTGAACATACTCGAGGGGAGCAGGTAGAAGAGATCCCACCACGGTTTTGAAGTCGCGCAAAGCGCATCGCTCATGAAGCGGAATGACGTTGTTGCCCTCGGCGTGAGCCTCGTCCTCCACGTCGCGTTACTCATTCTCCTGTCGATGACCACGATAGGGGCAAGCCAGTATGACCCGATCGGGTACATCGAGGTGGATTTTGGCCCCCTCGCGGAGGGACGACCGGTCCAGCAGTCCGTTGAGGAGAGTCCCGTCGATTCAGATCAAACTGACGACACCGTCGAAGATGTCGAGCCTCAGCCTCCATCGGCACCGGAACAGGCACGTCCTGTAGATCTGCCAGATGAAGTCGACACGCCGGTAGATGAGAAAATCTCGACTCCTGAAGTCGATGACATTTCGCCGGAGCAGCAGACAAATCCGGAGCAGACCGACGATCCGAATCCCCAGGAAGAAGTTATTCCGGCGTCTCCTCGCGAGGGTGGAAGCACCGGAGGTAACACGGGTGCCGAGTCGGGTGACGACGGGGCCGGGACGGATGCGGAGGCCTCCGCGCCTTTTCAGATCGAGGGTCTGAATCGCACGCCGGTAATGGCTCCGCCGCCCCCGTACGCCGAGAAGGTGAATGCGTTGATCAAGGTGCGCATTACCGTTGACCCGCAGGGGCGCGTGGTGCGTCAGATCCCAATGCTTAAGGGGAATCCGGCGCTCGAGCAAGCCGTGATGGAAACGCTCAGGGGCTGGCGGTTTAATCCGCTGCCGCCGAATGCACCGCAGGAAAATCAGACGGGGATCGTCACGTTTCGCTTCCGGCTCGAGTAGACTCCGCGTCACCGAGGATCCGACACAGGACCTCGGGTGGCACGTTGCCGCCGCAGACGATGACTACCACATTTCCGTGCAGTTGCGCACGTTCCTGAAGGTAGCCGGCGAGTGCGCATCCCGCGGCACCCTCAACCACAATGTGCTCGCGCTCGATGAGCATCGCCATGGCGTCGGCAATGTCCCGTTCGGACACCAGGTTGAAGTGGTCCACGATGGCCGCACATAGCGGCAATGTAATTGTGCCGGCTTCGATGCCGCCCGCAGTCCCATCGCTGAGCGTGGGTTCAGACGTAATCTCTACGACGCGCCCCGCGGCAACCGATGCCGCCATTGCTGCCGAGGCTGACGGTGAACATCCGACAACGCGACACGCCGGGTTTACATCGCGCAACACGGCGCCGACGCCTGATATCAGTCCGCCCCCGCCAACAGCGACAAAAACAGTATCCACAGGATCAAGTGCTTCAGCGACTTCGACGCCGACCGTGGCCTGACCCGCCACAACGCGCGCGTCGTTGTACGGTGAAACAAAGGGCACGCCGGTCTCTGTAGCTGCCGCACGTGCAGCTTCCTCTGCTTCGATGCAATCGGCTCCGGAGAAGGTGACATCTGCCCCCAGCTTCTTGATTGCGGCGATTTTAGTCTGAAGGGATGTGGTTGGAGCAAAGATCGTCGCCCGGGTGCCGAGGGCGCGACAGGCGTAGGCCACCCCAAGGCCGTGATTACCCGTTGATGCCGCTGTGACGTGGGGGGCGGCATCGCCGGAGTCGATGAGGGCATTCAGGGCGCCACGCACTTTGAAAGAACCGGTAATCTGGAGGTTCTCAAGCTTCAGGTAGGCCTTGCACGTGGGTCCGTCGAGCCACGGCGCACGTAAGAGAGGCGTGGAGCGAATGTGGCCTTGAAGTCGCTTGTGGGCCCTTCGCGCTTCAGCTGCGATATCTGCCTCGGTGGGCGCGGCGGTCATGGGTCCGATCAAACGGGTTGGTTGAAATGACACGTTGCAACCCTCGCAGCGCCCCGGCCGGGAACGACCCGACGCTGGACAGCATAAACCCGTGAAGCATGGTGTCGGTACGCGAGTGTGGCAATTGAGGCCGGTATCGCCGTGTGCTCTATCTTACGTGGTTGCGTCAGATAAAGATAGCGCCTTCGGGTCTTGTCGCGCCGGGTTGAACTCATAGCATTGCTTATTGCGGATGCGGTTGCGATCAACATCGCATACGCAGCGCAGTACCACGCCCGTTTCAAACTGCTCTGGTTCGGAACGCCCGAGGTATATCCGATCGCCGTCGTCCCCGCTGCGATCGTCCTGACCGTATTCTGGTTAACGCTGTTCTTCTTCTTCGGGTTGTACAGGGAGCGGTACGCCGACAGTCGATTTGATGAGATTGTGTCGATCGGCAAAGTGGTGACGATTGGATCGCTGATTCTCGTTTTTGGGAAATACATCGATGCGCTCAGCCAGGAGTCGGCCCGGTCCGCAATCTTCTTCTACTGGTTTGTTGTGGCGTCGTCTGCAGCCGTCGCGCGAACTGTTGTTCGATCCATCCAGAAGCAGCTCATCCTCCGAGGTCGCGGATTACACAACGCCTTGATCGTCGGCTGGACCGATCAGGTTGAGCACTTGTATCGCGAGATTGCCGCATATCCCGAAGCCGGCCTGAACGTGGTCGGCGCGGTTCGGCTGGATCAGCAGACAGCGGGTGGACACGGCGACGAACTGGACCAGGGAGAGACGGCCATCCTGGCACCACCGGCCAAGGCCGGTCACTCAACGCTTCGTGCCGTGGAGACGCTACCGTCCCTCATCGATGAGTTGGACATACAGGATGTACTCATTGCGCTCGGGGCAAACGACCACGAAGCGCTGATGGAGGTGCTGCGCGTGTGTGATGGGCGACCCGTGGTCTTGAAACTCGTGCCCGATTTCTATTCGGTCATAGGCGGGATGGCGCGGACCGAGCATATGTACGGGCTACCGCTTATCGAGGTGTTGCCTTCACCGATGCCGGCGTGGGAGCAGAGTACAAAGCGATTGTTTGACGTGGTGGCGTCAATTGCAGTGCTGATCGTCGGCGCGCCCCTGTGGGTACTGCTCGCAATACTTATCCGCGGAACGTCGCCCGGTCCCGCGATCTACCGGCAAGACCGTGTAGGCCAGCACGGCCGTGTGTTTACCATGCTGAAGTTCCGGACGATGCATCGGGACGCAGAGGCGAAGACTGGTCCGGTGTGGGCAGTCGAAAACGACCCTCGTTACACGTCGATCGGTCGCTGGTTGCGGCGTACCCGCCTCGACGAAGTGCCGCAGCTCATCAACGTTTTGAAGGGTGAGATGAGTTTGGTGGGACCGCGTCCCGAGCGGCCGTATTTTGTCGAAACGCTTGCCGACGAGATTCCGCTGTATCGACGCCGACACCGGGTAAAGCCGGGCATAACGGGATGGGCGCAGGTAAAGTGGGGATACGACAGCTCGCTTGCCGACGTACGGCAGAAGGTGAAGTACGACTTCTTCTATATCGAAAACATGAGTTTGCGTATGGACTTCAAGATCCTGCTGCGTACGCTACGAACGGCCCTGCGCGGTGAGGGACACTAGCCATATGCTTACCGACACGCCGGCGGAAACAAGCCTGCACGAGTATCGCGCGCTGCTGTTGCCGCGCGTTATCGAAGACAAGATGCTGCGCCTGATCAGGCAGGGGCGCATCTCGAAGTGGTTTTCCGGTTATGGGCAGGAGGCGATTGCAGTTGGCTGTGCCCTGGCGCTGGACGACGACGATTACGTCTTTCCGACGCATCGAAACCTCGGCGTCTGGACCACACGCGACGTCCCGCTGAAGCCGCTCTTCTGCCAGTTGATGGGTCGCGAGGGTGGCTATACCAAGGGGCGAGACCGCACCTTTCACTTCGGGTTACCCGAAAAGCGGATAGTTGGAATGATCTCCCACATGGCGGCCATGCTTCCGGTCGCATGTGGCGTCGCGTACGGACTCAGACGTCGTGGGGATCAGAACGTCGCACTTGCCTTTTGCGGCGATGGTGCGTCAAGGGAGGGCGACTTTCACGAGGCGCTGAATCTTGCATCCGTGTGGCGGCTGCCGGTCATTTTCGTTGTCGAGAACAACGGCTACGGTCTGAGCACTCCGACATCTGAGGCCATGGCGGTTACCGAACTGGCCAGCGCTGCCGCCGGGTACGGCATGGCGGGTGAGACCATTGACGGAAATCACCTTGGTTCAGTCATTGAAGCAGTCACGCGAGCCCGCGCTCGAGCGCTGCGTGGGGAAGGCCCGACGCTGCTTGAAATGAAGACGTTTCGCGTGCGCGGGCACGAAGAGGCGTCGGGTACGAAGTACGTTCCCAAAGAGCTTATCGAAGAATGGAGCGGCCGGGATCCCGTCAAGAGCGAGACGGCACGGGTCGTGGAGGACGGTCTTGCGTCAGAGGATGAGTTGGGCACCTTGCGGGCCGAGCTCGAAGGGCTCGTGGATGAAGCCGCCGAGTATGCGCTTGCCCAGCCTGAGGTCACCAGTTCCCTGGATGTGGAACGCGCGGATGTCTTCGAACAAGGACCAGGAGGAGTCGAACCGACTGGACCGCGGACAAACAAACGGTACATAGACGCCGTCAGCGATGCCCTGAGACAGAGCATGGAAGCCGATGACCGGATCGTCTTGTTCGGCCAGGACATCGCCGGCTACGGAGGTGTGTTCAAGGTTACCCAGGGTTTTGTAGAGCAGTTCGGATCTGATCGGGTCCGCAATACACCGATAATTGAAAGCGGCGCGGTTGGTGCCGCCATGGGCGCGTCGCTAACGGGTCTCAAGCCGGTCCTTGAGATGCAATACGCGGACTTCATCACCTGCGGGTTTAATCAGATCGTGAGCAACCTCGCCACGACGCGTTATCGTTGGGGGCAGCAGGTTGATGTAACCGTACGTGCGCCGTACGGTGGTAACATTGGGGCAGGACCCTTTCACTCGCAGTCGGTGGAGGCCTGGTTTGCTCACGTGCCCGGGTTGAAGGTCGTTGTGCCCGGCACGCCGCAGGATGCAAAAGGATTGTTGATGGCAGCAATCAAAGATCCGAACCCCGTCATCGTCTTTGAGCACAAGTTCCTGTATCGTGCGCTTCGTGGCGACGTTACGGATGCACCTTTTTCACTTCCAATTGGTGCAGCGCGCATCGAACGCGAGGGAGCCGATCTAACGATTGTAACGTGGGGGCTGGGCCTGCTCTGGGCAGTTGAAGAGGCTGAGCGGCGCAGCACCGTTGACGGCGTATCGATCGAAGTCGTGGACCTGCGAACGGTCCATCCGTGGGACCGGGAGACCGTCCTCGGCTCCGTGAGGAAGACGGGCCGGCTCATTGTAGTGCACGAGGCCGCTCGGACAGGGGGCTTCGGCGGTGAAGTTGCGTCTACGATTGCAGAAGAAGCGTTCGAGTTCCTGGATGCGCCGCCGGTCAGAGTTGGTGGAGCCGACATCCCGATTCCGTTTTCGACACAGCTCGAACGCGAAGTGTACTCGGCACACGCCAGGCTTGGTAAGGCCATCGATCGGGTTCTCGAGTACTGATATCCGAACTCGCGGGCGTGAGTAGAGTATGAACCGGCGAGCCTTGTACGGCTCTTGCCCGTCGACGCTCCACCGTGAATTGCTCGCATAACACCGCCGTTGAGGACGGCAACCATGAGTGACGTTTCGCCGATGCCCGAAGTTGGACAGAAGGCCCCCGCGTTTTCCGGAAAAGACCAATCGGGAAAAACCGTTAAGCTGGCGGACTACAAAGGACAGAAGCTGGTCCTGTACTTCTATCCGAAGGACGATACGCCGGGCTGCACCAAGCAGGCCTGTAACCTGCGGGATGGTGAGACGCAGTTGGCTGCCCACGGGATTGCTGTTGTGGGTGTGTCGGGTGATGCCGTTGCGTCGCACGCAAAGTTTGCGAGCAAGTATGATCTGCCGTTTCCGCTGATTGCGGATGTCGGGCTCGACATCACGAAACGCTACGGCGCCTATGGAGAGAAGAATATGTATGGCATCAAGCGCATGGGCGTCAAACGGACCACGTTTCTCATTGATGAAGAAGGGCGGGTGGCGCACGTATTCAAACGGCCCAAAACGGCTGACCACACCGCGGAGATTCTCTCAAAGCTTGATGTGTAAACCTGTGGCATCAGTGTCGGAGGGTGATTGTCTGAAGATGCAGGGAGACACGTCTATGCAACGTTGTAAGGCTGTGCTGGACCGTTTGCGGGTCCGTAAAGTACTCGCGGTCGTCACGCTCGCAGGATTTGTTGTTGGGTGTAGCAGTTCGCCGCCGGAGCCTGTTGTCAAGAGCCACCTCAGCGGATCCATTTCGGTTGCCGCGGCCGTTGACTCCAGCGGTAATTTCGAGGGGTTCTCGGTCGTCGTGGCCTCGCTGGGCGAGGCGGGACTGGACACCCTGGGGATTGGATTCACCGAACGCGACGGTCGGTTTGCATTTGACATCGAGGCCCCCGCCAAAGGTGTGTACCCGGTAGCAATCCGTCGTCATGGCGAGATCGTCAAGCAGGGTCAGGTTGTTGTCGCGGACGGTGATTCGGCGACGTTGTCCATCGAACTTCCAACCGGGAGACCGCTGACAATTCGTTCGGCTGAGAACGGTGCATGGATGGCGTATCGGAACACCAAGGCGGCACACGCGGCCAATGTGCGCCGCATGGCGGGTACCGGTTCGCTGGATGCAGAGATGCTCAGCGCCTCCGTGCATCAGACGGCGAACATCCTCTGGAACCTGGGGGAGACGTACCCCGGGACCATGGGCGCCGATCTTGGCCGCGTCGAGTCGGTCGTCATGCTGGCGACCTGGGACGACTCGATTGCAGTGTCGCGTCTACGTGCCCTGCCCGCTGATGCGCCCGGAATCGTTGAGGCGGTGCGGGCCGGTTGGCGATCAGCCCAACGACTGGCCGGTGTTGACAGTGCGCTGGCCACCATCGCTTGGTTCCGCGATCGGAGCGCTGATCCGGCAGCCCGGGCCGCGCTGTTTGCTGAACGCATCGTGGCGCTAATGGATGGCGACAGAATCGACGAAGCACGCACCGCGGCACGCGAGTTGGCTTCCGCAGATAACGGAAATGACGTACCGGAAACATGGCGCGCATGGGGAGAAGCCGCGCTATACGAGATCGATACGCTACAACCCGGTCTGCAGGCTCCCGACTTCGCGGCAGTCGCGCGTGACGGTTCCCGCTTTGCACTCAGTGAACTGACCTCCGGACTTGTCGTGCTCGAATTCTATACGCCCGACAGTGAGGAGTATCAGCAGGAGCTACCGCTGCGCATGCAGTTTGACCAGATAGCCGGTCCAGAGTCCCTTCAGATCATCTCGGTTTCGCTGGAGCCTGACGCGGACTTGAACGATGCGTTTATCGACTCGCGCAATCTTCCCGGCGTACACATCGTTGCAGAGGGCGGCGCCGAAGGAGAGCTCGCGAGCCTGTACAACGTCCGATCGGTTCCAAAGCGATTCTTGATTCAGGATGGCCGGATTGTGTCGAAGTACCACGGTCGAACACTCGGGGCAGTCGTCGACGACGCGCGCGCATTACTCAACGCGTCCAGCTAAACCAATCACCAATACCGGATACACCATGCTGATCGCCGGCAACTGGAAAATGAACAAAACGCGGCCGGAGGCGGTCGCGCTTGCAGAAGAAATCGTGTCGGGATATGGGCCGGTCGCGGGCGTTGATGTGGCCATCTGCCCGCCGGCACCCTGTCTTGATGCGGTGGGCGCCGTTGTTGGAAACTCCGGAATCAAGGTTGGTGCCCAGAATGTCCATGCTGCGGAAGCAGGAGCCTACACTGGAGAGGTGTCCGCCGGCATGCTCCGGTCAGTTGGATGCCGATATGTCATCGTCGGCCACTCAGAACGGCGTCAGTACTTTGGCGAGTCAGACGCTGATGTCAACGCAAAGGCTCGGCGCACGATCGAATATGGCATGGTGCCAATTGTTTGCGTAGGTGAACACCTTGAGCAGCGTGAAAGTGGGAAGGCCGAAGACGTTGTGCGGGCGCAGGTTCTGGGAGCGCTCGATGGAATCACCGTCGGAGATCCGACGGGCCTGGTCATCGCTTATGAACCGGTCTGGGCCATCGGAACCGGCGTTACGGCGTCACCCGGGCAGGCCCAGGAAATGCACGCGTTTATTCGGCAACTGCTGATCGGTTCTCTCGGTGATGTTGGCTCCGGGATCGATATTCTGTACGGCGGCAGCATGAAGCCCAACAATGCATCCGAGTTGCTCTCGCAGGGCGATGTCAACGGTGGCCTGATTGGCGGAGCCAGCCTCGACGCTGCCTCTTTTGCGGCAATAATCGCTGCAGCGGTCGATCTCGCGTAGAACGACTGCTCACGTCACGCTGTCACCTGAATCAGTCGGGTAGCGTTCGTAAATGCGTTCGTTGACGACGCGCTCGATACGTTCGACGGCACTGAAGATTTCTTCGAACCGGGTGTAGAGTGGCGCGATACCGAGTCTGAGATTGTCGGGCGAGCGGAAGTCGGGTAGCACGCCCATATCGTTGATCAGCGCAAGATCAATTCGGTATCCCTCCGGGTGACCAAGTGAAACGTGTGAACCGCGACGTTGCGGCACAAAAGGCGTATTGAACGAAAAGCCGAGTGGTTGGAGGCGGGCCCGCCAGAGTGCTTCGAGGTAGGCGATCTGGGCGACAGATTTTTTGCGGATGGCCTCGATTCCCACTTCGGCGACAACCTCAACGCCTGCAACAACTGCGGCGATCGCGAGCACCGACGGTGTGCCGGTCAGGAAGCGGCGTATGCCTCCCGTCGGATCGTAGTCCAGCGCGAAGTCGAACGGCCGCTGTTGACTCATCCATCCCGAAATAGGGTTCTGCAGTCTGGCCTGAAGGGCCTCTCGCACGAACAGGAATGCCGGAGCACCCGGCCCGCCGTTGAGGTACTTGTAGGTGCAGCCAACCGCAAGATCCGCCCCCGAAGCGGCGAGATTAACCGGGACCGAGCCGACCGAATGACTCAGGTCCCATAGCGTCAGAGCCCCGTGTCGACGCGCGACCTGGTTGATGGCCTCGATGTCGTAGACATATCCCGACTTGAATGCCGTGTGGGACAGTGTGACAAGGGCCGTGTCGTCGTCGATCAGATCAACGATTGCGTCAGCGGGTCCGTGGACGCCGTCTGACGGGACGACAATAAACTCCAGTGCAGGATAGAACTTACGAAGTCCCTGCAGGACATATAGATCCGACGGGAAGTTAAGGTTGTCTGTGATGATCTTGCGCCGCGGCTGTCCGAGCTGCACGGCTGCCGCCGCCAGCTTGAACAGGTTCACCGACGTCGAATCAGCGACAACAACCTCGCCGTTCCGGGCTCCGATGATGCCTCCTATGAGATCGCCAGCGACAAATGGAAGATCCATCCAGCCGCTATTCCACCCACGTATAAGCTGCGCCCCCCACTCATGACGGACGAGGTTTTCCAGCCGAGTCGGAGTTTCGACCGGAAGTCTGCCCAGCGAGTTTCCGTCGAGATAGATCAGGCCTGGATCGTCAACGACAAATCGGCTCCGGAGTACCGAAAGCGCGTCGGCAGAATCAAGTTCGACCGCTTCGCTGCGCGTCAGGTGATACTCAGTGTCGGGCATTGCTCGCCCTAGTCTGTGGAACCGGTGCTCTCAGACTTTGAAGAACCCGACGAGGAGTCAGTCGACGATTTTGGCTTTTCGCCGCCAGACGAGTCGCCAGACGGGGGAGAGCTCTGCTTGCGCGCATAGTCCGTCAGGTAGAATCCGCTGCCCTTGAAGATAAGGCCGGTGCCCCCTGCAATGACGCGCGTCACCTCCTGGCCGGTGGTCGGGCACGTGGTAAGCGCGTCATCTTTGATGCTCTGCTCGATTTCGAACGTGGAGCCGTCTTCCCGGCGGTAAACGTACGTTGGCATTACGATGAACGATGTACGGACAAGGATCGAGAGTCGCTTTTTCGACGCAAGCCAGATATTGTTCCGAACGGGACGTTGGCCGACTTCTTTTCGGCTACCGGCTTTGTGTAGCCAATTGGAACGCTGCGTCTGCGAATTCCGGCCGGGCTGCAATGTGGCCGCGGTTGGCGCGTGTGGGGTAGACGCGGTTTGTCAACAGCACCGCAAAGACGCGTGAATCGGGATCGATCCACAGCGACGTGCCGGTGAAGCCGGTGTGGCCGTAACTCTTTGCGCCAAAAAGGGCGCCCGCACTTGTATATCCTTCCAGCGACTTGAAGTCCCATCCGAGGCCTCGCTCTCCCGGCGGAAACAGGTCGCGGTCTACGAACAGGCTGATCGTTTCCGGACGCAGGAACTGAGTCCCCTCAAGCCGCCCACGATTGACAAGCATTGTTGCAAATCGCGACAGGTCGTAAGCGGTTGAAAAGAGACCGGCGTGGCCCGCTGTCCCACCCATGATAAACGCATTCTCGTCGTGGACCACACCCTGCACCAGCCGCCGCCGGAAGGTCGAGTCAATCTCGGTTGGTACAGCGAGGTTGTCGAACGTTGTACCGCGAAAGCCGCTATCCATCATGCCGAGCGGTTCGAATACCTCTTCGCGTGCAAAATCCGCAAGGCTCCGTCCAGAGACCTGCTCAACGACATCGGTCGGAAGCCAGGCATCGGCGGCGACTCAGAGTAGCGTTCATCGCCTCCGGGCGGGTAGTACAGTGAATCTCCGAGAACGCCGTTGATCACCGTGTCGCGATTCGGCTCGGGAAACATGTAGAAGCGGTGGAACGGCGTGAGCCCGCCGCGATGTCGCAGGAGCTGTCGGATTGTAACGTCGCCTTTTCCGTTTTCCGCGAACGCAGGCAGATACGCGGCGACTCGCTCGTCGAGGTCAATCTCGCCACGCTCATGCAGGATCATGATTGATGTCGTCGTCGCGACGACTTTGGTAAGCGAGGCAAGGTCAAACAGCGATCGGTCTGAGACGGCGGTCGAATCGCTGTACGTGTGCGTGCCGTAACCGTGCGACTTGAGTAGACCCCGCTCAGTCCCGACGGCGACTGCGGCGGCGGGAAATCGACGAAGTTCGATCGACGCTGTGATGAGTGAATCGACGGCATCGCAACAATACCTTCCCGACGGCTCGCCTGGCCCCGGAGCAGACTGAGACTGTCCGCAGCCGGCGGCGATCGCCACGAGTGCGGGCAGAAGAAGGGAAAAAAGCCGACCGTGCCGCATTCCGCGGTCGTTCGTGTGTACGTGCTGCATGCGTACGTCCTCCATTCGTACGTCCTCCGACGAATCGTCTACAATCCCAATCGCCATCGGGATCCAACGATCGGATGCAACGGTCGGGTCCCTCGGAGAGATTCTACGAGCGGCCCTCTGCGGATGGGCTCTGCGGAATGCCCCGGCGCCGCAACCACGGCTTTTTAGTTGGCAACGCGTGGTGCGCCATGCATCATGTGACGCTGTACCATCTCCAGCAGGTCCTCCTTACGGAAAGGCTTTGACAGGTAATCATCAAAGCCGTGTGTAAGGAACTGGCTTCGGTCGCCCGGCAGCGCGTACGCGGTGACGGCGAGGAAAGGCACCTTCTCAAAGTTGCCGGTTGCGCGCAGTTCGCGCATGACCTGAACGCCGTCTCGTTCGTCTCCGAGACTGATGTCCATAAGGACCAGGTCGAACTTATCGGATCGACCAATGCGCAGTGCCGCCGATGGCGTAGCGGCATCGACGAGGTCATACTGGTCTGACAGGATGCGTTTCAGCAGCAGCCTTGTGTCGGCGTTGTCTTCCACGAGCAGAATGCGGCGCCGTCCGGAGGCGACACTGGGCCGACGGTCTGGCTGCCGCGGCGCGAGGGCTTCCCTGATCTTGCCTGACGGCTCCGACTTTGGAAGCCTGACCGTGAACGTTGTGCCTACGCCCTTTTCGCTTGACGCGGTGACAGCGCCGCCGTGGAGCTCTACGAGTCGACGCGTAATCGCCAACCCAAGCCCTGAACCTTCATGCGTACGCGACAGGCCGGTTGACTCCTGCTTGAACTCATCAAATATGTGGGGCAGGAATTCGGCCGACACGCCAACGCCGGTGTCGCGGACCTCGACGAACACGTCGAGATCGGACATGCCGACCGTGACATACACGCCACCTTCGTCAGTGAACTTGAGGGCGTTTGTGACAAGGTTGTTGAGGATGCGGTAGAGGCAGCGCTTGTCGACTTCGGCGAAAACCGGTTCATCGGGAAGTGAACACGTAAGCTTCAGTTGTTTGACCTGCGCGAGTGGCTCGATCAGCTTAACGGAATCCCAAACCTCCTGGCTCAGGTTCACTACTTCCAGCTGCATGTCCAGTGCGTTAGCCTCGAGCTGCGCAAGATCGAGGACCGAGTTCAGCGTGTTCAACAGACGCGTACCGGCCTCCTGAATGAACGTGATCATCTCGTGATGTTCTTCGCCCACCTCATGCCTCAGCACCTGGGCGAACCCAAGGATTCCCGTCAGCGGCGTGCGAATTTCGTGGCTCATGTTGGCCAGAAAGCTGTCCTTCAGCCGCGCCATCTTCTCTGCCGTGTCGCGGGCATCGACAAGTTGCTGCTGGTATTGCTTGACATCAGTGACGTCGCTGACGTTAAACAGCGTCCCCTCAATACCGGGCAGATCATTCAAAACGCGACCGCGAAGAGCGAGATAGCGCCAGTCGCCGCCGCTGTGTCGGCAGCGCAGTTCAATCGAGATCACGTGATCGCGCTCCCCGCTACAATCGGCATCCCGGGCACCAACGGCGCAGGCGAAGATCGGTCTGTCTTCAGGGTGAACAAGTGCGGAGAAATCCGTCCCGATCAGCCGTTGCGGGTCAAGGCCCAACATGTTGCGGAGTGGAGGCGAGACATACTGGAGCTCGCCACTGCTGTCGATGACAAGTACCACGTCGGTTGCTTGTTCGACGACGGCCCGGAACCGGCTTTCACTTAGTCGAAGTGCTTTTTCTGCCCGCCCTCGCTCGGCTACTTCGATCTGTAGTTCTTCGGAGTGGTGCGCGAGGGTCGCGTTCGCGCTTTCCAGGGAGGCATACGCTGTTTGCAGCGATCCGACCATGATATTGAAGGTCTTGGCCAATTCACCGACCTCGGTCCGCGCGTTCGACTTAACGCGTACCGCAAAGTCACCGTCAGACACTTTGTTTGCCGCGCCGACCATCTGGCGCAGTGGCTCCGTAATCACGTAGCTGATCGCGTACACGCCGGCCAACCCAAACAGGAAGACGAGTAGCGACGCGTACATGATGAGCGACTGGCTCGAGCGAACAACCGCGTTCAGCCCTTCAAGCGAATATCCGATGACAACCGATCCAGCGGAGTTGTCACGAGGACCGATGTCGCGCCGAGCCGTGTACAGTTCAGCTCCGGTCGCAAATCCCGAGGGGCTTTGCGCCTGATCGATCGGATCGTACGCGAGTGCGGCGCGCGCGATTCCGGCAATGCGTTGTCCGTCAATACCGTCAACCTGGACGAAGTCGACTCCGGGAATCGCGACGACGGCGGCGAGTACATCTGAGACGTCGGAACTGTCGGATCGCGCGACCGCTGATGCCAGCGCGTTTGCTGCCATCTCGGCGACGGCGCCTGTTGTCAGCGCAGCAGCTTCCTCTGCCTGACTCCGCTGCTGTGCAGGGAAGAAGAGCAGAATGAAGGTTGCGATGACCCCCATCAGCACCGTGGTGAATAGCGCCAGGCGACCGCGGATTGACTGCCACGGTCGGAGGGATGGTGTCACTGTTGGCTGACTCTGGGTACCGCTTGACATGCGGAAAGCTTGAGCGCTTGTTTGTCTCGTGTGCGGCAACCGATTAGCGCGATTGCGGCTGACTAGGTATCGGCCGGCTCCGATGGCAGTTAACGATCGGTTGGCTCGCCAGACATCCGCCACAAACCGGCAACCTGCCCTTGTTTCGCGCATATACCCGGCCCCCAAAGCTTGCCGTTCAGTGACCGACCCTACTTCCGCCGCGCCGTCGAAACCGCAAGGAACCGTCGCGGGTGCTCTGTTTCTGGCCGTTCTTACGGCTGCGCTCGATATCGCGATGGTAATCCCCGCCATCCCGGTCATCGGAGAGTCGTTTGGGCTTACGGCACGCGGCGTTGCTTGGGTTTACGCGGTATTCACATTGAGCAACCTTGCCGGTGTCCCCATCATGGGGTGGCTCGCTGACAATTTTGGCCGGCGACTGGTGCTGCTGTCAGATATCGCGCTCTTCATCGCGGGCGCCGTTGTGGTGGCCCTTGCGCCGAACTACGGTGTCCTGCTGGTTGGGCGGGGCATCCAGGGGATGGCTGCTGCAGGCATCTTTCCGGTTGTCGCATCGATTGTGGGCGACATCTACCCCGGTCGGCTCCGTGGGCGCGTGCTCGGCATGCTAGGGTCAGTTTTTGGCGTGGCGTTTATCGTTGGCCCGCCGCTGTCAGGTATTCTTCTTCAGACGAGCTGGCGCCTGGTGTTTGCACTTGTCGCGCCACTTGGCCTCCTTTCGATCCTGCTCATCCGATCGGTCGTTCCGCGATCGAGGCGTGACATCGTCCGGCCTTCGTTCGACGCCGCTGGATTGACGGCACTTGTCGGAATGGTCCTCGCGT
>JAUIJQ010000400.1 GCA_030431165.1 Rhodothermia bacterium
CACGTGTGGCACTACACACACGAACCGTCGAACTCGTTACCCGCCCTTGCGTACGGCGACATCGACGACGACGGGAAATGGGAGATCTACTTCGGCATCCCGACCGTCAACGACGACCCGAACGATATCTTCATTTTTGAGCAGGACGACCAGGGGGTCTTCCCAGACACGCCGACCGTTTCGTTCCAGCCTCGTTCAGATGGCGCGCTGGACTTTCGACCATCCGGCATCCAGATCGTTGACGCTGACGGCGACGGACAGAAAGAGATGGTTATCACGTCCCGAACGGGCGGAGCACGGGAGCTGCTTATTGTGTCTCCAGATGCCGGTCTCGACGACTTTGCGACCTTCAGCGTTGAGTTGGATGTCGGTGAGGCCACCCTCGGCGGCGGTGGCATCTACGATGTTTTCGTCGTTGACTTCGACGATGACGGGCTACCCGAGGTCTGGGTGAACACGTGGAATAACTGGAGCATGACGATTTTCGAGGCCACCGCTGCTGACACGTATGTCATGCAGGTTGATCTCGACGCGTTTGGTCCGGGGGGCGACCCGGGGTCGTTTAACGGGCACGACATGTTCTTCATCGATACGAACAACGACCAGAAGCTGGAAGGCATCTTCCCGATGACCGATGGTGTCTACTACTATCTGCCGAACGTTACGGACGTATCAACGCTCACTGGCGCGGAGTTCGCGGCCGTTGGTCGGTTTGGCGGTGAAAGCCGTGGTGGAGACGTCGGCGATGTCGATGGCGACGGATTGTTCGACATCATTGTTGGGACGCAGTACGAGGAAACCATCGAGCGCATCGAGTACGACGGCGTTGGTGATCCCGCCGACTCAACGAGTTATTCGTGGACCACGATCTTTGACTCCAGCGGCGATGCCCTCCCCGATCGGTACTACCCCTTGAAGATTGCCGACGACATGGACGGCGACGGAAACAACGAAGTCGTCATTCCGAACCAGGGTGCGTCAGACACCGGTCAGCTTGGCATCATTATCATCGAACACGTTGGTGGTGGTACAGCGATTGAACGTGGACCGGCCGTCGTTGAAGGCTTCACGCTGCATGCGAACTATCCGAACCCGTTTGCTGACCAGACCACCGTGGTCGTCGAGTTGGAGCAAGCGGCAGACGTTTCTGTCGAAGTATTCGACGTTACCGGACGACGCATACAGACCCTCGCGGCAGGTGTGATGTCATCTGGTTCACACGAACTGACGCTGGACGCCGCGGCACTTCCGTCGGGCCTTTACCTGATCCGCATGAACACGCCGGCAGGGGTATTGACGCGGACGGCAATGCTTGCTCGCTAGTCGAAAAAGCGGGCTTTTCCCTGGAAGGACCTCGTTCCCATCTGAGGAGCGGGGTCCTTTTTCATTGTGGTAGGCCGAGAATGGCAGTGTTTGTGGCACAACAACGCTTCTAGGGATATGAGCCACAACCTCGCAATCCGTTCAATGCAGGTCTCAGAAGCCCCGACGGCCACGCAGGATACCGATGTAACGGTCCTTCTGCGCCAGATTGCATCGGGCCGTCCGGAAATGATGGACGCCCTACTCCCGCTTGTTTATGACGAGCTGAAGGTGCTTGCCCACGGTCGACTAAATCGTGAGTATGACCAGAGTACGCTGGCGACGACCGGCCTCGTACACGAGGCATACCTCAAGCTGGTTCGTAATCCGGATCGCGTAAACTGGCAGGGCCGCGGGCACTTCTTCGCCGTCGCGTCACGGGCGATGCGCCAGGTTCTTGTCAGCCGCGCCCTGGCCAGAAAAGCCTCAAAGCGTGGCGGCTCGGCCGAGCACGTGAGCCTGGATGAGTCCGTTCACATGTCCGACGATCGGGCTGAGGAGCTGATTGCCCTGAATGAATCGCTTGAACTCTTACACGAATCCAATCCGCGCCTGGCCCGCGTTGTTGACCTGCGGTATTTCGGTGGGTTTAGCATTTCCGAATGCGCGAAGATCCTGGGTGTGTCAGACGCGACCGTGAATCGTGACTGGCGTGTTGCGCGCCTCTGGCTTTTCGATGTACTCCGTCCCGTTTCCGCGTAGGGTCGGAAGATGGCGTCCAGTGATCTGAAATCACTTCTCGAGCTGGTAGACGAGGCGATCCAGATCGATCCGGTTGATCGAATAAGCTTCATCAGGTCGCGCACCGGTGGCGACCGGCAGCTCGCAGACCAGGTCGAGCGGATGCTCGCATCTGAGGATGAGCTCGGGGCATTCCTGGATGAGCCGGCGGCTGAGGTTGACTCGGTGTTGGACCTCGTCAAGGAGCCGACCGAAGACACACTCCCCGACAAGATCGGACCGTATGCCGTCATCCGTCGCATCGGACGAGGCGGCATGGGTAACGTGTACCTCGCAGAGCAGTCGTTTGAACGCGTGGGCCGGTTTGTGGCCGTCAAGGTGATCCGCCGCGGGATGGACAGCGAGTCGGTTGTTGCGCGGTTCCGGATGGAGCGCAACATCCTGGCCGGACTGAATCACCCGAATATCGCACGCCTTCTCGACGCCGGCACGACGGATGATGGGCGCGCGTACTTCGTGATGGAATACGTCGACGGCCAACCCATCACTGAGTACTGCGACACGAACCGACTCACCATCGACGAACGGCTGGCGCTCTTCGAAACGGTCTGCCGGGCTTCTCACTATGCCCATCAGAACCTGATCGTGCACCGTGATATCAAGCCGAGCAACATCCTCGTTGACGAAGACGGCAACGTCAAGCTGCTCGACTTCGGTGTCGCGAAACTGCTTGATGCGGCGGATCTCGCGTACACGGTGCCGGTGACGACGACGCAGGAGATGTACCTGACGCCGGATTACGCCTCCCCGGAGCAGCTCCGCGGTGAAGCGATATCAACATCAAGCGATGTCTACGCGCTGGGCGTCCTTCTCTACGAACTGCTCTCAGGCGCTCGCCCCTTCCGGTCGTCGGCAACATCCCGCATCGACTTCATCAACCGCGTCTGTATCGACACGCCGACAAGACCAAGCGTGGTCGTTGCTGCCCGCGATAGCGGAGTTCTTACCGAGACCGTTGCGAGGCACCGATCTACCACGCCGCGCCAGCTCGGTGCATCCATTGCCGGCGAGCTGGACACGATTGTACTCAAGTCGATCCGGAAGGAACCGCATGAACGGTATCTGTCGGTCGAACAGCTTAGGGAGGACGTCGCCCGCTATCGCCGTGGTGAGCCGATCATGGCCAGGCGTGCAACGATGCGATATCGGTTACGCAAAGCGTATCAGCGCAATCGCGTGGCGATGCTCGCAGCGGCTTGCGCTTTGATTGCGATCGTGGCACTGACCGGGTTGTACGTAACCCATCTCGCAAAGCAGCGAACGGCGGCCGAGTACGCCGCACTTCGCGCCGAAAGTGTAAGAGACTTCGTTGTCGGCCTCTTTGAGCAGAGCACATTTGCGTCGGGCCGCCCAACCGAAGAGAAAGTTAAAGCTGCGCTTACACTCATCGAGCCGGCGCTTGACGACGTTGACAAACTCGATCCCGACCCGGTTGCGCGAATCGCCGTCCTCAACGTAATCGGAAACGTTCTGCAGTCAAACGAATCGAGTGAACGTTCTATCGAGGTTTTGCGCGAGGCAGACCAACTCGGAGCGGTCTCAGACGTCCCGATTCTAAGTCGGGCTGAAACCTGGCACTTCCTCGGCCGGTCGTTCTTCCATGCCGGGCAGCGTGACTCAGCGATCGTGTACAGCACCCGAGCTCGTCGCATCCGCGAGGCTGAACTGGGTCCTCTTCACGCTGAAACGCTGGAGAGCTTCAAGTACGAGGTGTGGTCAGAGTCTGTCCTCACCGGCACCAATGGCAGAATCGAAGAAGCCGTGGCCAGGTTTGAGGCGGCGTTTGGGCCGAACTCCGAGAAGCTCGCCGGTGTGCTCAACGACCTTGGCCAGGGTCGCGGCGATCTGTCGATCAGCTACTTTGAACGGGCGATCGAGATATACGATCGGACAGGC
>JAUIJQ010000401.1 GCA_030431165.1 Rhodothermia bacterium
CTGTATACAATCCGGATGAGTGATTCCCGGTCAACGGCACCAAGCGCGTCGAGGAGAGCCTGAGCCAGGGCGGACCGCTCCCCTTGCTCGGTATGTCGCGCCGCATAGCGCGCAGCGGCACGGCCAAGTGCGTATCCACTACCCTCATCGCCGAGCAAGTACCCGAGTCCGCCGCGAACGATGACGCGACCATCGGGCGTCTTCAACAGTGCGATTGAGCCCGTGCCAAGTACAACCACAGCACCGGGCCCCAATCCATGTGCCGCAAACAGCGCGAGTTCAGCGTCGGTGACAACGCGCACCAAGACCTGCACCTCCGGTCCCAGTCGACTACCCAGCATACCCGCAAGTTGGGCCTCGAGCAGCTCACGAACATCCAGGCTGCCGGCGCCGGCAACGCCGGCACAAATCTCGATTGTGCGAGGCGGTTGCTGCGCGCTGCGGGATGATCGTGCAACGACTTCCTCGATACAGCCTGCGAATGTAGCGACAACCTGGTCGATGCCGTCACGTGTCGCGTTTGCGCCGTCGTCCTCAAAGCGCCCCGACGCGTCAAGGTAGCGCCAGTGGACATCCGTCTTCGTACCGCCGGCGTCGATGCCGATGTACAGTTTTTGCGTCGCGTGGTCGATCATATCATCATTCGGTGGCCGAAGATAGCCACCGTAGAACGATATCAGGTGCTTGCGGTTAAAGACGCGACGACGGCCGAACCGTAACGGTGATCATGCTTCGCAAATCTACAGTGCTCGCCCTCCTGGTTGCAATCTCGCTTCTCACGCCTTGGCGCGGAGTAGCCCAGGACGCGATACCCGCGAGCCGCGCAGCCGACGTCCAGCCCTCTGCCGATTATGCTGGTGACCTCACTGAAATCCTGTCGCGCATTGTCGACGCCGACGGACTCGTTCGCTACGACGCGATTGCTTCAAACCCGACTCCGTTTCTGCGCGTCCTGAAGGCCATCGAAGAATACGATGCACCGCTGGTGACGGACGAACAGAAGTTGGCCTTCTGGATTAATGCGTACAACGTCCAGATGATCAAGAACGTCCTTGACCATCCAGACGTCGCGAACGTGGTGGCCGGCGATATGGCGCCTGTGTTCTTCAACAGGCCACTCCGCACGGCGGGCCATAGCCTCTCCCTGGATGAGATCGAACATGTCATCCTGAGGCGAGATCGACCAGACCATCGGCTCGCGCACCTTGCGGTCAAGGCGCGTGACCCGCGAATCCACGTCGGACTCAACTGTGCGGCCGTTTCGTGCCCGGCGCTACAGGCCTCCGCGTTTGTCGCACCAACCGTTGACGATCAACTGGACCGCGCAATGCGTGCCTTCGCTAATGGGGCCCGACATTTTCGTGTCGAGGACAGCGACGTGGTTGTGTCATCGTTGCTGGACTGGTTTTCCAGTGACTGGGACCTTTACGCACCCGCCGGGGACTACCTGGTCCAGTTTATGGCACCGTCCCGACCCGACTACGACGCGCTATTGGCGTTCTTGTCGGGCAAAGACGCGGATGCCATCCGACGGGACCCGAGGACGCGATACGAATACGATTGGACCGTGAATCGGGCGCGATAGCGGGGTTGTGTTTGTGGCCGCGGCTGGGCCATCTTGACGGGGTATCGCACTAGACCCCAAGTCCGTTGATCACAAGACGAGAGGCCATCCAGCGTGTTGCCGTACTGCTCGGTGCCTCGCTTTCAACCTCTGCGCTAGCCGGCCTTGCCGGCGGTTGCGCGGCACCGCGTACCGGCGAGGCATACACATTCCGGACGCTGGACGAGATTCAGCGAGCAACGATCAATTCTGCCACCGAGCGAATCATCCCCGCGACCGACACACCGGGCGCCAACGGCGCAAGAGTCACTGAGTTCATCGACACAATGCTCAGCGACTGGTACCGCGCCGAGGAACGCACCCAGTTTCTGAATGGCCTGGCTGAGCTTGAGGCGGCAAGCATCGACAAGGCGTCCCAGCCATTTGCTGACCTGTCTGAGGCAGACCAGATTGAAATCCTCCGCAGGTTCTCATCAGATCCCGACGGCTCGACAACGCGGCGCTACTTCCAGCTATTAAAAGAGTTGACGATGGTCGGATACTACACGTCCGAAATCGGCATGACGGTGGAACTTCAACACGAGGAAGTCCCCGGAGTATTTGAGGGCTGCGTGCCCCTTGAAGAAGTAGGACGAGCATGGGCATGACAAAACTCGACAACGCTTCGGCTGCCCCGCACATCCGCCGTCGGCAGTCGTATGACGCGATCGTTGTTGGCTCGGGCATCACGGGCGGGTGGGCAGCAAAGGAATTGACCGAGGAAGGGTTGTCGGTACTGCTGCTCGAACGGGGCCCCCACGTCGAGCACGGCCCCGGGTACACAGGTGAACACAAACCGCCCTGGGAATACCCGTACCGAAATCGCGGAAGTCGCGATCTGTACGAGTCTGACTACGCCGTTCAGAGCAAGTGCTACGCCTTCTCGGAGGCCACGCGTCACTTCTTCGTCAACGATCGCGAAAACCCGTACGAAACGGACGCTGACAAACCCTTTTCGTGGATCCGCGGCTACCAGCTTGGGGGCCGCTCACTAACGTGGGGGCGGCAGTGTTACCGCTGGAGTGACCTTGACTTCGAGGCCAACGCGCGGGACGGCTTTGGCGTGGATTGGCCTATCCGATATGCCGACATAGCACCGTGGTACGACTACGTCGAGTCGTTCGTTGGCATCTCGGGGCAGGCAGAAGGCATTCCACATCTGCCGGATGGCAAGTTTCTGCCTCCTATGGAGATGTTCTGCGTGGAGCGGCACATGCGGGAGCAAATTGAGCGCAACTTCCCCGGTCGTACAATGACCATCGGGCGTGCGGCCGTGCTGACCGAACCAAAGGACGGCCGAGCGGCGTGCCATTACTGCGGGCCGTGTCACCGGGGGTGTAGCGTCGGAGCCTACTTCAGCTCGCTGTCAGCTACGCTACCGGCTGCGGTGAAGACTGGCAATCTGACGATCCGTTGTGACAGCATAGTGGAGTCGGTGCTGTACGATAACGATACCGACCGCGCCACGGGCGTCCACGTGATCGACCGGGTAACCAAAGAGTCGATCGAATTCGAGGGACGCCTCGTGTTCCTCTGTGCTTCGACGCTCGGGTCAACAGCTATCATGCTGAACTCTGTCTCTTCGCGGTACCCGGACGGGATCGGCAACGCGAGCGGAGTACTCGGGCACTACCTCATGGACCATCCCTACGAGGCAGGGGCCACCGGTGAAATCGAGGGCTACGACGATCAGTATTTCCGCGGGCGGCGACCAAACGGTATCTACATACCACGATTCCGCAACGTTGACGCGCGGACTCGGACCAACAAGTTCCTTCGTGGCTACGGGTGCCAGGGGTGGACCGTTCGTGAAACGTGGAATCGCGGGATTCGCTCATCGGACTTCGGAGCCGATTTCAAACACGGCTTACGTACGCCCGGCAAGTGGATCTTTGAAGCCGGCGGATGGGGCGAGCATCTGCCTCGATTCGAGAATCACGTCAGTCTGGATCTGGACAATCGAGACGAGTGGGGTATCCCGATCTTGCGTATCTCGTGTACCTGGAGTGACAACGAGCGTGCGATGAAGGCAGACATGCGGGACTCAATTGCCGAGATGTTCGAGGCGGCGGGTGCGCGCAACATCAATGCGTATGACCGCGAATCGCCACCCGGACACTGTATCCACGAAATGGGAACAGCACGAATGGGCAAAGACCCGTCGACATCGATGCTGAACGGGTACAACCAATCACACGAGGTTCCGAACCTGTTTGTTACCGACGGCGCTTGCATGACATCGTCAGCGTGCCAGAATCCGTCGATCACGTACATGGCGCTCACGGCACGCGCCTGCGACTACGCGGTCAAACAGATGCAGGACGGTGCGATCTGATCACAGATTCTGCCAGGAGAGGCTGCTACTTCGACAGATCCTTGCTGACCATGC
>JAUIJQ010000402.1 GCA_030431165.1 Rhodothermia bacterium
ATCAGATGGAGCTGAGGGACGAGTTGTCGGAGTCGCAGCGCCTCGTCGAGCCGCGCAACGCCGACTCACACCTGACATACATCAGCTCGGGGCTTGGGAACGTCGTCACCTACGACAACCGGCCTGACCAGCCCGTGTACTTCGTTGAGCTCGACGGCGTCAGCGACGAGCAACGCAGAACGCGCAGGACGACCGTCATCGGGTACAATCAAAGCGTCAAAGAAGAGACGGTGATCAAGGAGATCCCTGTATCGGCGCACCCGATGGACTCGATCAATCTCCGCTCATCCGATCTCGGGCTGTACGAAGAACTGGCAGACGGGATCAAGCGGCTTGGAATCAAGCGGGGCCGAATCGACATCTCGCTGCATCACGGCGAGTACAACGCCGGGCTCACGGTCAACGAGTACGAGACGCTTCTGATGCGTGAGGACCTCATGGAAGTCCTCAAGAACCCGATGCGCTTCATGGCGCGAAAGGGATACAACATGCTGCGCGACCCGCGCGCGATCCCCGAGAAGGCCAAGAACTACGCGAAGTACGACCTTGTGCGGGCGGTGAACAAGTTCATCGACAAGACGGGCCTGAACGAATCAGTTGTCGAACGCGTCCTCGACAAGTTCCTTTCTGTGCCCGCCTCTCGCTTCCTCCGCATGAAGCGCGGCGTAAGTCTGCTAGTCTCAGATGCGCAGGACAACGACACCGGCGAAATCCTTACCGGCACGTATCAGAGTCCAATCCTCGTCCAGTGGCGTAAGTCAGAGGAGCAGACGCGACGTCTCGCGATTACGTTCGTCAGGTTCGAATAGATACCGGGACCAGGAATCTGGACGGGCATCTAGATCAGCGATTTAGACTGGCCACCGTCGACATTCAGGCACGCACCGGTCACCAGACTCGCCCTGTCTGACGCCAGAAACGTCACTACATCGGCGACTTCTTCAGCGGTTCCAAAGCGCCCGAGCGGAATATTGTCCGCCACGAACTTCTCCATGGCCTCTGGCTGTTCGTTGCAGCGCCGATCCCAACTTCCGCCGGGAAACCTGATGGATCCCGGTGCAACGCAGTTCACTCTGATTCCCTCCCCCGCGAGCTCCAGCGCCATGATTTTTGAGGCGCTGATGAGTGCCGTCTTCGACGTGTTGTAGAGCGACAAACCAGGTCCACCGGCTTCGCGCCCAAAGATCGACGACACAAAAACGATCGAGCCGGATTCCTGATCGCGCATGGCCGGGATGACGGCACGTGCGGCGCGTAGATGCGATAGCAGGTTCAGGTTCAACAGATCGGTCCAATCCTCATCCGTCGTATCTACAAAGGGTTTGCGCCGATTGCCGCCCGCGTTCCCGATGAAGATGTCGATACGGCCAAACTCTTCGAGCGCAAAGCGCGCCATCTGTTCGCCGGCGTCTTCGCGTGTAACGTCGATGCTGGCGCCGGCAACGTTTCCGCCTGCCTGCGTGAGCGTTTCCACAGCGCTCTCGACGCCACCTTTGTCGCGCGCGTACAGCGCGACCGAACAACCTTCACGGACAAGCGCTGAAGCGATGTACCTACCGATTCCCCTTGAACCGCCCGCAATGGCGGCAACTTTACCTTTGAGACCGAGATCCATATCAATTGTGTCTGCTTTGGGGGGCGTGGTACTCATCGATTGGCAACCGGATCCGCCTCGCGCTTGCCTGTACCCGAAGCGTTGCGGATCTTAAAAATGTCCATACGTGGTCGGACACCAGGCCAGGCACGATTCCAGGTGTGACAGGAGTTCGACAGAAACACGCCGGAGCACACCAAAGCACGCCGGAGCGCGAGACGAGACAATACCAGTAAGCCTTCCCGGCAGTAGACCAATCAGGTACAGTAGACGTGGAAACCAGTGATGTGCAACCACCTTCCTTCGAGGAGGCGATTGAACGACTCGAAAAACTCGTGGCCTCACTTGAGGGCGGCGAACTCGGTCTAGAGGCATCGGTCGATGCGTACGAAGAGGGCCTGGGCCTTGCGCGCCAGTGCGTCGAACGTCTTGATCGTGCCGAACTGCGCGTCCAGCAACTGTCAGAACTGACGGGCCGCCAGGACGTTGACGATAGCGAATGAACAACTCCCCGGTGAACACGGGAATCACTGCCCGACGAGGCCCGCGTCTGGATATACCCGGTTGATCGCGACCTGACTGCAGCAGTTCAGGAGTCTATCCTTGACCGGATGCAGCCCTTTCTCGCTGACTGGCAGTCCCACGGGCGCCGTGTACTCGGTGCGGCTGCGATCCTGCACGGTCGGTTTGTGGTCGTTGCGGCGGCGCTCGAGGTACCTGGTGATATATCCGGATGCGGAATTGATGCGTCTGTGCACGCGCTGCAGCCCGTTGCCGATGAGCTAGGTATCCGGTTCTGTAACCCGCTTGACGTCCACTACCGGGCGGCTTCGGGATCTATCGTTTCAGTTGATCGCCTGACGTTTAAACAGGCTGTTTCCGGCGGACTCGTTGACGGTGGAACGTCGGTCTACAACACGACGCTCCAGACGTTGGGTGAACTTCGAACACGCGGTATCGAGATTCCGGCCCGAGAATCCTGGCACGCGCGCGCATTCGGTCTGTCTTAGACGCGGACGCCTGTGGAAGCGCAGACACGACGGCAGCGACTTCGAAACTTCATCCGCCAGTCCGAAACGGGTGTCGGCGAAATACTGCTTGCCGGCGCGGTGCTCCTGGCCCTCAACATATTCGGCACCGTCGGCTACTACTTCATCGAAGATCTGCCGTGGTTGGACGGACTGTACATGACGTTCATCACGCTAACGACTATCGGGTTTAACGAAGTCGCACCGCTCAGCTCTGCTGGACGTATCTTTACGATGCTCCTGGCAACGTTTGGCATCGGCACGGTTGCGTTCATTGCCACACGTACCGCTCAAGCACTTGTCAATGCGCAGGTAATTCAGGCCAGACGCATGTCCAACCGGATAGCCAATCTAGAATCGCACTATATCCTGTGTGGATACGGGCGCATCGGAAGCCGCATCGCGCAGGACCTCATGGTCGCGGGGACGCCCTTTGTTGTTGTCGACAGCTCTCCGGAAAAACGGGAGGATGTGCTCGCTGCAGGCGGGTTGTGCGTGCTGGGCGATGCTGAGGAAGATGAGACGCTTGAGGCGGCAGGTATCCGAAAGGCGCAAGGACTGATTCTTACCCTGCCTGACGACAGTACCAATGTGTACGTGACCCTGTCCGCCCGCGAGCTGAATCCGTCGTTGTTCATAGTCGCTCGCACCGATGGTCACGACAACCGCCGCAAGCTCGAGCGAGCTGGTGCGAGCAAGGTTGTCGCGGCAAATGAGATCGGCGCCGACCGGATGGCATCGGTAATACTCAGACCGAGCGTCTCCCGTTTTGTAGAGGAGGTTCTCCAGAGCCACGCGTATGACCTCAATCTCGACGAGGTGCGCGTTGAAAAGGGGTCGCCCGTGTCAGGAAAGACGCTGCGAGGGTCCAACCTCAGGGCGAAATTCGACGCCATGGTGGTCGCGATCGTCAGTGAGGGGGGTGGGATGACGTTTAACCCAACAGCCGATTCAGTGCTGCGGGCCGGCGACATACTCATCGTAATGGGCTCTCACGAGATGATAACACGCCTGCGAAACGAGGCCTGCATTTCGGCGTAATAATTGCCGATATCCGACTTGGGCGGACCACCACAACCGCTCTCGGATCAAGCTCGACGATCCCTCCTGAAGTATCTATGACGTTTGGAGACGCCATGACGCCCTCAAGCATCAACTTCTCTGGCGCTGGTAAGCCCGAAGGCGTATCAGCACCCATGCGATTTATTCGTCCGGGAGTAATTGCCGCCTGCTTCTTTTTGCTCGCGACCTCCGCCCGGCTATCGTCGGCCCAGACGTTTATCAATCAGACCGCTGTTGCTGAGTTTGTGGATCGGCAGATTGGCCCGGTCGAAGACGTTCCCGATGCCTTT
>JAUIJQ010000403.1 GCA_030431165.1 Rhodothermia bacterium
TCAGGCAGGACAACGTGCGGCGGACGGTTGGCGCGGATCGCTGCGAGTATTTCATTTCGCGCGCTCACTTCCGGTTCCTCCGGTACCACTCGTTGAAGCTCTCCTTTGGCGGCTCAGGCAGATCCCTACCGCGCGCCCACACATTCAGGCGATTTCGGATGAGCATCTTCGGTGAGATCCGCAACATGCGTCGAAGCCACCGACCGGCACGCTGGTATCGTGACGACGACTCGAGCGTCTTCCGGGTCACGCCCATCAGACGTCGCTGCATGCCTGTCGTATGTCCGCTCTGGACAACAACCTGCCGCCATGCATAAAGCTGTTCGTGGATGTTGATCTTCACCGGGCACACGTCGGAGCACGATCCACAGAGTGTCGAAGCAAACGGCAGCGACGCATGTTTTTCCAGATCAATACCCGGCGACAGGATTGCGCCTATCGGTCCGGGGATCGTTGCCCCGTATGAGTGGCCACCGCTTCGCCGGTAGATGGGACACGTGTTCATACACGCACCGCACCGGATACACGCCAGCGAGTCGCGGAACGCCTCCCTGCCGAGCTGATCTGACCGCCCGTTGTCGACGATGACAATGTGCAGTTCGCTGTCGTCACGCGGACCGTTGAAGTGCGACGTGTACGTCGTGACCGGCTGACCGGTGGCGCTTCGTGCCAGAAGCCTTGTAAACACGCCGAGATCGGCGAAGCGCGGAATGACCTTCTCAAGTCCCATGCAGGCGATGTGAACGGGCGCAAGGTGAACACCCAGGTCAGCGTTGCCTTCGTTTGTGCAAACCACAAAGCCACCTGTATCGGCAACGGCGAAATTGACGCCGGTGATCCCAGCGGTGGCTGAGAGGAACTCGTTCCTTAGATGCGCACGCGCAGCGGCGGTCAGGTACGTCGGATCAGTTGCGCCCTCATCAGTCCCAAGCACCTCGTGGAAGATCTCGCCAACCTCTTCCTTTTTCTTGTGGATGGCGGGCATCACGATATGGCTCGGATGCTCCTTCGCAAGCTGCACGATCCACTCGCCGAGGTCGGTGTCGACGACGCGCACACCATGTTTGATGAGGAACGGGTTGAGTCCACATTCCTCGGTCAGCATCGACTTTGATTTCACGACGCGGTTTAGTCCGCGCGCGCGCAGGAGGCCAAGTACCTTGTGGTTGTGCTCTGCGGCGTCGCGAGCCCAGTGCACTTTGATGCCGTTGCGCGCGGCGTTACGCTCGAACTCGGCGAGGTATTCGTCGAGATGCGACAACGTGTGGCGCTTGATGGCTGCGGCGCGATTCCGGAGGTCTTCCCAATCTGGCACGGCAACGGCTGCGCGATCCCGCTTTTGTCTAACGTGCCAGAGCGCCCCGTCATGCCACGTAGCGCGCTCGGGATTGGCCAGAAACCTGGCAGCCGCCTGCGGATGCTTCACGCCAGCACCTCGTCAAGTATCTCCGCCACATGCATGAACTGCAGCTTGTCCCGCCGACGCAACGCCAATCCCTGAAGGTGAAGCAGACACGACATGTCGGTGGCCGTAACGATTTCGGCGCCGTGGTTCAGATGGTCGTCGAGGCGATCCTGACCCATCCGCACAGAGATCGCTTCTTCTTTGACGGCAAACGTACCGCCAAATCCGCAACATTCGTCCACGCGTTCCAGCTCAACAAGCTCAAGCGACGGGATCTTCGCGAGGATGTCGTGTACCACCGACCATGGCGCGCCCATCAGTTCGGATGGCTTACCCAGTCGAAGTCCGCGCAAGCCGTGACAGCTCTGGTGCACGCCGACCTTCCGCGGAAAAGAACCGAGGTCTACGCCGTCTAGGCGGGCAGATACAAACTGACAGAACTCCGCGAGGCCGTCATGCAGCCCGGGATGCACGTCGACCTGCGCCACATGCTCACGTGCGTGCAGCACACAGCTTCCCGACGGACAAACGACGTGCTCAAATTGGCCGAACGTGTCGAGAAAGTGCTTCGAGATCGTTCCGGTGTCGGCATCAAATCCCGTATTGGCCAGCGGTTGTCCGCAGCACGTCTGCGCAAGCGGATACTCCACCTCGAATCCGAGCTTCTCGAGCACAGACAGCGTAGCACGACCCACGTTGGGGTAGAACTGATCCACGTAGCACGGTATGAAGAGGCCGACCGTCATGTTATCGCAAAGGTACAACGCGCGTATTCAATAGCGCTTTGAGGTGGCCGGGATCAACGTGTTCCTGCACGAGGAGCGCGGCCCCCATTGCCGTCGCCTGGCTGAGTTCAGTTGTTGCAAGCTTAATCGGATGTACCGCGCGCGCAAGTAGCGTGAGGAACAGCTTGTTTCCAGCAAACCCGCCGTCGATGAACATCCGCCTGACCGGGGTTGAGCCGGTTGCCGCACCAAGTGCCTCGAGCTGCAGGTTCACAAGCGCATCAACGAGCGCATGATAGGCGACCTCTGCCGACGCAAACTGTAACGGATCCCAACCACTCCCGCGCTCCCCACCCACTGACTCGCCCGAAGCAAGGTGGACCGACGGTGTATATTCAATCCCCGTATCTCGAACCTGAGCCCGAGCCTGAGCCAGCGAAGCGTCATCAAGGGGCAGGCTTGACAGTTGCCCCGGGTTTACGTCAAACGCTGATGCGATGCGCGCCGACTGGTGATCGTGTTCGTGGCCGAGGAACATCCGCACGGACTTAACCGGCTTGAGCGACGGCGTCATGTAACAAAGTGCGCCGTCCCTAACATCAGCCGCTGACAACTGCGCATCACCAAACGGATTCATCGTAACGATCCACGTTCCCGTCGAAATGAAGACAAAGGGTTCGTCAAACGCCTTCAGATACGGGTACAGTGCCGCTGAACTATCGTGTGCACCGGCACCGACAAGGATTCCCGATGGTGCAGAGCCAGGGCCCATCAGCCCCGACATCGCCAGGGGAAAAACCTCAGTCGACTGCACGCGCACCGGCACCAGGTGCGACACCGACTCAGCCCCCAACCAACGGTGGTAGTCCCCACGACCATAGTCCCACATCGCTGTGTGGCAGCCGAGACTCGTCGGCTCGTCATGCGCGTGACCAGTCAACAGGTATGAACAGTACTGCGGCAAGTGCAGCGAATGCCGGATGCGGTCGAACAGCTCGGGCTTCTGGTGCTTCAGCCAATACAACTGCAATCCGGAGTTCAGCATCCCCCACGTGGGAGAACCCGTGGCCGCGGCAAAGTCGTCTGCCGGACCGTACGCCTTGTGGAACGTATCGAGCAATTCCTCCGGGTACGGCTTCAGATAGTTGTACAGCGGGGTGACAGGTTTTCCGCCCTCGTCGAGATGCACCAGGCTCGCACCGTAGGTGCTGAAGTTGATCCGCCCCAACAGGCCCGCGGAACCCGAGCCACCACCTGACGCACTGCCTGGCGCACCACCTGACGCACCAACACCGCCGCGTTCAGCGACGACATCTTCGACCAATCCGGTAATCCATGCAACGAGCCCGTCGAGATCCTCGCACGGATCACCGTCGTCATCGACAACTTCGTCGAACTGAACGCTCCTCGAGTCAACTACCGAAAGCTCCTCGTCGAAGAGGATGAACTTCTTGTTTGTCTTCCCGATATCAAAGACTGCCGTCAGCACGCTAACGCTGGAAAGCCTCCACGAGTCCGCCGTCCACGTTCAGCACCTGGCCGGTCGTCTTTCCGAGGCGATCACTTGCAAGCAAGAATACCGCTTCGACCTGATCCGACAGGCGGATAGACTGTTTCGTGAGTGTACGCTGCGCGTAGAAGTCGGCGAGTCGGTCACGAAGCGCCTCGGTGGTCTCGTCGTCGTTGTACTCGAGTCCGTACTTCTTCAGCGAGTCGATGACGCGATCGCGCGGGAACATCGAGCTGCCCTCAACAACGGTCGCGGGCGCAACGGCGTTGACCCGGATGTTCGGCGCAAACCTGATTGCCAACTCGCGCACAACGTGATTCGCG
>JAUIJQ010000404.1 GCA_030431165.1 Rhodothermia bacterium
CCAGCCCGCGGCCAGGCTCACCGCCTGTGGCGTTGACTGCGGCGGCGCCTGCAGGTTGACCGGCGCGGTGACCGATCCGACCTTCTCTCCAGCGCGGAACAGGAAGGCTTTGCTTGTTTCTCGGAATCGCTGGCAGCGATCCGCGTCCCACACCTCAAACTGCACCAGCTCGCCTTCATGGTTTCCGTAGACAAGTATCTGCGCCACGTGTGTGCCCGCCACCGGCTCGGTCACACCCGCCACGCCGCGCACCTCGGTGCCGACAAAGGCGACGATCACGTCACCGGGATCGGATGACACCTCGCCGTCAACAACGAGCTGGGCAACAACGGTCATCGACTGCTCAAACTGGGTCGGATTCACCGACCAGTCCGGCGCGCGACAAACAACATCAGCCGTCACGTACAGCGGCGTCTCCTCTTTTGCCACGTCGTCTTCATAGCGCGTCGCAATCAGAGTGCTTGTGTACCGACCCGGCAACAGCGTGTCGGGTATTACAAAGCTGATCTTGTGCTCACCCTGCGCAACGACGGTACCCTCGGTGCCTGAGACCGCCAGCGGGATCGACGATGATCCGTTTTCGGGCAGCAGGTTGAGCGTTGCCGGCGCGCGAAACTCAGCGGGCTGGGCGCTTCCGTTTACGAGCGTTGCTTCAACGCGACGCGAGCTGCCACGCGACACCTCGACGGCGACGTTTGCCGGAGCCCACGCAAATGCGCTGCGACGCACGGTGAACTGCCACCTGACCGGCTCAGCTACCGGGTTGCCATTCAAGTCCGCAATGGCATCAAGCGACACCTGCATGCGGCGTCCCTCGGTTGGCGTCCAGTCAAAGGCATCCGGGGGCGTCAACACGAGCGTGTTGTCGTCGCAGATTGCTTCAAAGCCTGCCACGGCAGCGCCTGCCTGGGGTCCGTCGAGGTAGGTCAGCGATGCGTTGGCGTCGTCGCCCTCAAAGTCGACGGTGCTGCAGGCAACCGGCTCGTTGAACGTGGCCATGATGGCGCCGCCAAAGACAAGCACCTCGTCAGCGGGCTGCGGCGGACCAAGCGGCTTCGGCTCTTCCGTATCCACAACACCGGATGCCGTCTCCGAATAGACCTGGTCACCAGCGCTGCACTGCGTGTACGCGCGCAGGTCGTACGCGCCGTCGCGGGACGGCTGCCAGCGGGCGATCCACGAGCGCGCCTGCGCGTCGAGGCTGTCACCCTCAGCCGCACCTTCGCGATTAACTGCGATGCTGGCGCCCGGGAACCAGTCCACGGTGCCGGCGGCACGGTACTGGAATCCGATGCGATCCACATCAAAGATGTCGGATCCGCTCAGGTCGAAGTCACGCAAGATGATCTCGAGCGAGTCGGGATACTCCGCCCCGTTCAGAATCCACGGCGCGCGCGGTCGCAGTATCGATATGTCGGAGCACGGCGCGTCGTAGAAGATGCTGAATCGCGCGGTGTCTGACATCACGAACTGCTGGCGCGTGTCAGCCTGCCAGATCTCGAATTCTTTCTGCGGATACGCAATCACCTCGAGGTCTTCGTACGCATACCGCGACGGCCCCCGGCTGACGGTCATCGTGACCTCCTGTGTCTCTCCCGGCTCCACGAGGTAGGTCCCTCCCGCAGCCGTTCCGCCTATCGAGAACGACGCCCCGCCCGGGTTCGACGGACGCACGGTGGTCAACACGTACTCGCGGGGTTCATCCGACTCACTTGCGTTTGTGAGCGAGAGGGTGAACGCGGCTTTTTCATCCGGCGGCACGTTGTACTGCACCGGCGGGTTGATACTCAGCAGCGGCCAGTCGCGTCGTTGTGTGTTGGCCTCCCACGGGTTGGAGCTTCGTCCGCTCACGGTGCCGAATACCGGCGTGCCGTAGCGCGGGTCGGTGCCCACGTCAACCGAGAAGAAGTCGCCGGTGTCGTCATCCGACAACGTGTAGCCGATGCCTTTCGTCGTCTGGACTGAGACGCCATTTTCCTGGACGCGCTCGAAGTGTTGCGTTACGGTGGCGATAAACGTCTGGTCATAACCAAGGATCGTTACGATGCCGCCGATGCTGTTCTCTGAGTCGAAGTAGACGCGCACGGTTTCCGTTGTTGACCGCGTTGAGTCGGTGACGTGAGAATACTCGTAATCCGCACCGGCACTGAACGAGATGTTCTCCACATCGCCGTCAAGTGCAGCCGCTTTGAGCGCGGCGTTGTTGTTGAGCTGCGACTGCCAGTTCCGCAGCGCGTGCGTCAGCCGCACCGACTCTTCGTTCCCGTCGCCGTCGGGGTCACCCGTCAGCGTCGGGTCGCCACCACTCAACTCGATGAGCTCAGCAAGATCTGGCATCAGGCTTTCGCGGATGTGCGTTTCGCCGTAGACATACGTTGTCTCAAACGCATTCTCCGGATCCAGATCAGCGGCAAGCCGCTCGGTTACGTTTACGACACACTGGTCCACGCCGAGCTCATCCGCGCGGGCAAACACGAGGTTCAGCGCAACGCCCATGTAGACGTCTTCGCCGCTCCATCCGGTGTTACCTGACGTGGAGAACTTCTCCGTTGGCGTTGCACAGACCTGAAGCGCGCCGTTGTTGCCGTACTCCGCGCCCGCAATTGTCTTGGCTTTGAATACAATGCCGCCGCCGTTCTTGATCGACACACCAAAGCCGAGCCACGGACTGTAGCCAAAGGCGATGTCAATTGAGCCGCCTGCGCCGCCGCCACCCGTATACATGGTCGACACGGTGGTACAGGTTGTTGTGCTCTCTTCCATGTACGCCGACGAGTTGCTGCCCGGCGGGTCATGGACGATCAGCAGCGGGAAGGGATCGGTGGTCGCTGAGACAAACTCAGAGTTGCGCGTGCGCACACCTTCGACGATGGCCCATTCCGTCAACGTGTACGGGTCTCGACCAGGCACCTCGGCTACAGCGGTAAACGACTTCTGATACGAGCGATCCACGCCACCAATTGACGCGCCTTTGAAGATGTTTGGCGATGCAACCACCGTGCGGTGGAGCACCTCGCCATCCGTTACCTCATAGGTACGCTTTGTGTTAGCGGAGTCAGCCAGTGCGTCATAAACAGCGACCGTCCCGTTGTTGACCGGGCAGATTCGTCCGGCGCCGTAGTCTTCAACCACGTTCAGCATGACGTTGTACTGCCGTCCCTGCTGCAGGACGGGCAGCGCAGGCAATGTCGTGCCGTCAGCGGTTGTGTAGGCGGCGCACTGGGCGGGCGCAGCCGGGAATCCGGATATCGTCATGCCGATCGGCGCATGGTACGTCAGGTCAAGCGTGTCGCGTGCGTTGGTCAGGTCAACTTCCTGCACACCGAGCTCGTCGAAGTACTGGATCATATCCGCCCGAAGGTCAGCTTCGCCGTAGTCCACGTCGGTGACGCGCACGAGATACCGCTGCGGAGGCAGATCGATGTTGAGCTCACCGCTGACCTGGTAGGTCTGATTGAAACAACCATCTTCGGTGGTCACTTCGATTGTGACCGTTCCGAGGTTTGCAACGGTTTCGCAGCTTCCGCCAAAGGTGGCCAGCATCGGACGTGTTTTGGTGCTTGTAAAATCAACACCGGTCAGCGCGCCGTCAGCGATCAAGCTCCTGCTTGTTGGCAGAAACTCGTGCACATCAGCCGCGTCGTTTGCGCTCGCTTTGCTTGGCCTGAACCGGTACGGTTCATCTTCGGATGGCGACACCGAAACAGTGAACGACCCGTCGCGCGCGGTTGCCCCGCGGGACACGCCGTCGACGAAAATGTCCGCGTCGGGTACCGGGCACTGCGTACCCTCGTACACGATAGTTCCAGATACGCCGAGCTGCGTCACGTCGATGAAGTCAACCTGGTTTTCAACAGGCTGCTGCGTGCTCAACGTGATGTCTGCGGCGGGCGGGTCAAACGCCCGTTCCGTCTGGTACGGCGTTACGG
>JAUIJQ010000405.1 GCA_030431165.1 Rhodothermia bacterium
GGATGGAGAGCCAGCCGAAGGATTCCAATGGTTCGGGGGATTGCTGGGACGCGCCCTAAGCTACAGTATTTGGAATCGTTTCGCGTCTTTGGCGCTGATCGTGATGGCGGCTGGCGGCCGCCTCAGGAGTTTGGGGCGTCTTGCGGCCGCCGGGTGTTCGAACTGGCCACTCAAGTGTGGATTTTGCGCATTCTGTAACGATAATCGGGCGTCAGCCCGCGCAGCGAGTCGCCGCTAACGATCATCGGGCGCAGCCCGCGCAACGATTCCTAACGATCAGCGGGCACCAGCCCGCGAAACGATTGTCAACGATCAGGCGACGAAGTCGCCGAAACGATTCACAACGCCCTAATCTTGATATTCCGGTACCACACCCGGTCGCCGTGATCCTGCAACGCGATGTGCCCCGCCGTCGCCTTCCCGAAGTCGGGCATCTCGACAAACTTGCTCGCCGCTACCATCGCGTCCCACTCCGGCGAACCGATCTGCACGCGCAGCAACATGTGCCCATTCAACCAGTGCTCGACGAGTCCGTCGCGCTGCACGATGCGCACGCTGTTCCACTCTCCCACCGGAACCGTCGGCTCGTACGGTAATGCAATCAGGTCGTACAACTCACCAGCGCGGTGACTCACGATCGCGCCGTCGCCGTGCCCGTCGTTGTCGAGCACCTGCATCTCCGGACCCGTCTCCCAAACGTACTCGTACTTCGGGTCTTCCACGACGTTGTAGATGATGCCGCTGTTGCCGCCGGGCGCAATGCGCCACTCGAGGCGCAGGTCGTAGTTCTCGTACGCTTTGTCGGTGATGATGTCACCGCCACCAACAGTCTGCCAATTATCCAACTCACCACCGAGCGTGATCGCGCCGTCTGCCACGCGCCACGCCGCACCGATTGTTTCACTGTTGTAGTTGCGCCATCCGTCGAGCGTCTCGCCGTCGAACAGCAACTCCCAGCCCGCATCGATCTCAGCCTGGGTAAGCTCGTTCATCGCAACCGGCACGGGCTGCACGCTGCTCCTGAAGCCCGGGGCATTCTGTGGAATGCGGTTGAGTGTGTACCACATCTCGCGGCTCCAGAGTCCGTTGCCATCCGCGCTGATCCACGGGTCGCGAAGTCGCAGGTAAACCACATGCCCTTCGCGCAACCCGGGGATTTCAAGGAAGACGCGCCTGCGATCTTCGGCAACATGCACCGATGCGATGCGAAGATCTTCGACGTCCACTTTCGGCCCGCCGTACTCGACGGTTGGCACATAACGCCACTGCTGCACGTGATACGCGCTGCGGTCAAATCCGTCGGTCGGCGCAAGCGGCTCCGTAAACTCGACTTCTAGTCCGTTGCTCTTGACGCGCACCGCCAGCATCTCAAAGACGGGATCGCCCGTGTACGTCAGCCGCTGCAGCCCGAACCAGTTGCCGCCCGTGTGTCCCCAGTTACCCGGGTTGCCAATGCCGCCGATGTATAACCGATCATCCGGCCCCCACGCAATTCTGTTTACGCCGGCCTCAATACCCTGCGTGAAACGGAACAGTGCGCCCTGATACACACCGTCGACCTGCTCGACAAACACGCGCTTGATGCCGCCGTGCGTCACCTCGCCGTGGATCATCTGGTTCTCATACCGCCCGACATCGAGGATCGTCGGCGTACTCGGCGAATTGCCAATTTCGTTCTGCGGCAGCCACACCAGTGGCGGCTTCTCCGCCAGCCCCGCGGTGCCTTCGAAGTCTACCGACCGCGATCCGAGAAACGCGCCATCCGAAATGTGCAGGATCTTGCTTGACGGCAGCCAGTCCCCCTGGTTGTCCGCCACAAACAGCTCGCCGTCGACGCCGATCCCGATTCCGTTCGGCGTGCGCAAGCCCTGCGCCACAAACTCATAGTCGCCGGTTGTCGGATCCATCTTGATCACGCGCCCTCGATCCGGGTTCTGCGGATCCGCACTTGCACCGCCTGGCAGTATGGCGGTGGCCAGGGTGCCATAGAAATATCCGCCAACGTACTCGAGTCCAAACGCAAACTCGTGGAAGTTCGGCGTCGCGCCCCATCCGTTTACGAGCGTGCGGTATTCGTCGATGATCTCGTCGCCGTCATGATCGATCAGCCGCGTTAGCTCGTGCTTCTGCAGCACGTAGATCTCGTCATCAACAACCTTCAGCCCAAGCGGCTCAGCGAGCCCGGATGCAATCTTCTTGACGGATATCCGCTGACGTGCTTCGTCGCTATCTACGGCATCCGGAATATTGCTGACGATGTAAACCGCCCCTTCGGGATCCCACGTGCTGACAACAACGCGTCCGTCGTCCATGACGTCGAGCCCGCCAACCATGGGTTCAAACCCATCCGGCCGAATCGTCTCGAGGGTAAAACTTGGGTGCACGCCGAGCACGGGCAACTTGTCTCCCGGTATGCCCTTCACACGCGGGGCAGCTTCTTCGAACGGTGCCGCTTCGCGCAGATCAGCCGCGTCGTAGCGGAACGCGTCGGATGGGATCACCGAGAATCCCTGGTCGCCGTGTTTGACCCACTGGACCGAAAGCGTTCGTCCGCCCCCGCCCTGGAAGTAGCGCACCTCGATCGGATGCTCGCCCGCCTCCAACTGTATCTCGCCATCTTTCGGATCCGGACCGTGAAAGCCGTCATTGTTGACGAGTTCTGTTCCATTGAGATAGAGTATGCCGCCGTCGTCGCTGATGACGCGGAAGACGTAGTTGCCCGCCTCTTCGACAACAAGCGTCCCGCGCGCTTCGAGGTAGAAGTTCTCCTCAAAGGGCGCAAACGCGAGGCCGGCAAAGTTGAGCTGCGGCACAACGCCCGAATAGACAGGCTGCTGTGTCTCGGTCGGATCAAGCATACCGGGAATGTCTCCCTGCGCACGCCACACGTTCACAACAAGACCCAGTGCTGCGCTGTTCGCGGCGTCGTCGGTCAACGACGGACCGCCAATCTCCGGTCCCGTATCCTCGCTCTCGCCGTCCAGGCTGAGGATGTAGCGAACCAGCTCGCGCGCTTCGTCAATGGGCAACGCCGGGTGCGGCGTCATGACCGTTGCCCCCCACTCGCCGCTTCCGCCGGCGATCACCTTGCGGGCGAGCCGATCAACGTTGTACGTCGTAAAGTCATAGCGCTCGGCAATTGCCGTAAACGCCGGGCCAACTGTCTGTGCATCAACGTTGTGACAGATCTGACAGTTGTGCTGCTCAGCAAGCGCCCACCCCGTGACATCGCCTCCCTCCTCTTGGCCGTCCGGCCGGAACGGAGGCACGTCTGCTGACGCAAAGTGAAAGGCAATGCGCGTCTCGCCGTTTGATGTCAATTCGTGCTCTGTTACTTCAGCGGGCGGTGCGCCAGATGATGACGCACGTGTGCTCATCCGCAGAATCACTGTCGCACCATCAGGCACGTTCGTCGTGGTGAAGTGCCGCGCAAGGCCGGGGTTGCCGCTACGATCGCTTTCGTACCGCGGCGACTCGTCAACTTCGATGACGCGACCTTCGCCTAGATCCAACTCATACCGCAGGAAAGCGTCGTGCCCCTCAAAACGGTGACCCAGGTACCGAACCGTCGGCGTCGCTGTTTGTCCGCCGAGTTGCACCCGCCACGGATCGGCCACATCGTTCTGCAGATACGCCGGACCGACGGTTGTTGGCTGCGGACCGTGGGCCTGGTTGTAGACCGGTCCGGCGAAATCCATTCCACCTGGCCAAGCGCGGTAGAGGGCGGTGGACCCGGCGTCATACGAAACCCAGAAGTCGTCCCGCAGCGCAAGCGTGACCATTCTCGGCTGGAGGTCTACAACAGAGCGAAAGACCCACGGGTCGTTGCCGCGGTCGGGCGCAGGTTCTCCGCCGCAGCCAGACGACACGGCGACGAGCACAACGACCAGGAGTGCCGGAGCAACGACGGGAAAAAGGGGGAGAC
>JAUIJQ010000406.1 GCA_030431165.1 Rhodothermia bacterium
TTGACCTTCTCGGTGATCGCCGTCATCGGCGTCGAGCTCTATCGTGCGTGGATCGACAAACCGGGCGCGGCCAAACGCCAGCTCTACACCGAGCCGGTTCCACACATCCGGGCTGTCAGCTTCTTCGTAAACCTGTTGCCGGATTGCGCGGACGTGATCCATCAACGCCGCAAAGTCAGGTGATGGAATTGAGGAATCAGCGGCTGTCGTCGTCGACAGTCCGTACCGCGCGCGGTTCGTCCAATAGTGTGCGGCACGAGCGCCCTGCAACAGGGTTTTGCTCGGGATGCATCCGGTCCACGTACAGTCGCCGCCCAGTTGTCCTGACTCGACCATGAGGGTGCGCGCGCCAAGCGTTACGCCAAATCCGGCCGCGGAAAGCCCAGCGGCTCCGCCGCCAATGACTACAAGATCATAGTCCCACTTCATGCTTCTCGCGCATCGTCGAGTGCGTCGGCAAGTTCAATGAGGTCAGCCGTACTTGTCTCAAAGTTTGTAATGCACGCGCGGATGCAGGCCGTGCCGTCACTCAGAACGGCCGACGAAATCCACGCTCGCCCGGACGAAACAACGCGCTGAACGATGCGGTCAATGTGTGTTCGGTTGGTGCGGTCACCATCGGGATCGCGAACGCAGACAACGGGGAGGGGCGATTGATTTGCAACGAGCCATCCGCGCTCAACCAGGATTTGTCTCAGTGCGTCTCCACGCGCGACAAACTGGTCGACGAGGCCCGCGTATCCGTCCCAGCCCGCGACTGCAAGTGTAAGGAAGAGCTTCAGGCCGGTGAACCGGCGCGACCACTGTATCGAGTGGTTAAACGGATCAACGATACCGAGTCCGGCCGCATCGCGCGGCATGTACGTGTTGTTCGTCGCGAATGTCTGATCCAGTATGTCGGGATGCCGCGTGATAAACATGCCCGCGCCCATCGGCACGGAAAGCCACTTGTGCGCGTCGAAGGTGATTGAGTCTGCCTGTTCAATACCACTGAGGAGGCCGGCTGTGTTTGGGGAAAGCACAGCGGCACCACCCCATGCGGCGTCGACGTGTAGCCACAGGCCTTCTTTCTTTGCAACGTCAGCGACATCAATGATCGGATCGATGATGCCGGCGCTGGTTGTGCCGGCGGTCGCGACAACGAGAAACGGCCTGAGCCCGCTTTCGCGATCAGCCCGGATCATCGCCTCCAGCGCATCGGTGTCCAACTGCAATGCATTCGTTGTCGGCACGACGCGGACGCCGTTCAGTCCGATGCCGCTCACGCTTGCCGCCTTGGCCAGTGAGTCGTGGGACTCGGCTGTAACGTACATCGTCGGCTGAACGCCAAGCCCCGACAGGCCTTGCTCTCGATATGTTGGGAAAGCATGCACAAGTGCCGCGAGCACGCCGGTGTGGTTGGCTTCGGCTCCGCCCGATGTGAACACACCGTCGGCGTGGTCGGCCGGAAAGCCAAAGCGCTCAGCAAAACAGCGTATCAGGTATGCTTCGACTTCCGCAGCAAACGGACTATGGCTCCAGGCCGCGAGTTGCGGATTAAATGCGGCGACAAGTGCATCACCCACAACACCCATCGTTGCCGGAGACGGATTGTACAATCCGAAGTAGCGCGGGTGCGCCGTGTGCACCTGCTGCGCGCGCAATCCGTCGACCACGAACGAAATGGCGGCGTCAGGTGATATCCCGGACTCCAGCGACAGCGTGGCGAGTCGGCGGCGAAGTGCGGCAGGATCGAGCACGGGGGCGACAGGTAAAGCATCGACGCCGGACCAGTGTGCCTCGATTTCTCCGGCAAGTTGATCCCAGACGGCACGCCGCGCGTCAATCGACAGGCGAAACGGATCGCCACTGTGACCGCGTCGATCAGAGGAGGCCATCCAGGTCGCCTAGGATGTCATCGGGTGTAGGGCGCACCAGCGCCAGGATGGCGGAGTGTGGCAGGATCAAGTACTTACGCTCCTCATATTCAATTTCGATCGACTCCTTGAACATGAAAAAGGCAATGTCTCCCGGTTCTGCCTGTAGGGGCAGGTAGCGCACAGCAGCCCTGGACTGCTGCCACGACTCACCCTCCGAGTATTCCGGGTTCGGCATCAGATAACCCGGACCAACCTTCACAACGCGTCCGGCTCGGACTTTCTCCTTTTCGGCGATGGATGCGGGCAGCACCAGTCCCGATGCCGTGAGTCGCTCGCCGTCGTCGGGCTCAATCAGAACACGATCCGCTACAAGGATCAGTTCGGCCATGTGTTTCGCTCGTCGGTTCTCGGATCGCCGGTCTCTGTTCTCTGTCCCTCTGGTGCGATTGGGTGCTCCTAGATTTCGGAGAGCACTCCGGCCGCGATCAGCATGAACACCAGCGCAATCATGAGCACGGCAAAGACAAGCGAGATGACCAGCATCACCATCATGATGAAGAAGTGCTGTTGCTGCTTGGCCAGTGCCCTGAAGAGTGCGCCCTCCTCGTGGTCAAGCCATCCGAGGTATTCAGAAGCTGATTCGCGCAGGCGCAGTCCGGCAAAGATGTACGGTACGCCGATGATGGCCCCAATGATGCTTAGGCAGTTCAACGCGCCGGCCACTACGTAGAAGAGCCCAACAATCTTCATGTCGCGGATCATCTTCGTGATCACTGCATGCATGTCGGCACTGGGCGTGTCAGAGGAATCAATCGTCATGGCGTTGTCGGGTGTGGTCTACGGTTCAGGCCAATTCAGCTGTTTGACCCACGGCCTCCAGGTCGTACCGGATTCAAGTTCCGGATGTTGCGTATTCGTAGTCGCGCTACCTCCAGGGGAGCCCCTCCAGTCGAGCCCCCTCCAGTCGAGCCCCTGTGTTAATCAAGATGTCGCACAGCCGACACGTCGTGGTCACAATGCCGCTACCAAAACGTCACGCGACTATGATCCCGCGATAACAACGCGAAAGCCGGTGTCCGGTAGTCTGTGCGCTTCATTCAAGCAAAGGTACGCGATTACGATGAAGCCCTCGCTACGACGGTATTTACTCCTTCCGATACTCCTTACAGTGCTGTTGCTGGCTGCCATGCCGCAGACCGGCCGCGCGCAGTCATCCCTCGAACTACTTCGACTCAGTACATACGAAACGGGCATCTTCGCTCAAGGCGCAGCCGAAATCGTAGCGTACGACAGCGGTTCAGAACGGCTCTTCTTTGTGAATGCCGACGCCAACAGCCTCGTCATTCTCGACATTGCTGACCCAACCGCGCCGACCGAAGTCGCCGAAATCGACCTGAGCAGCTTTGGTGGTTCCGCAAACGCCGTGGTTGCCCAGAACGGCATCGTCGCGGTTGGCGTCGAAAACGAAACGGTCGGCGTCGCCGGCAACATTGTTCTGCTCGACACCGACGGCGCGCTGATCAAGTCGGTCACCGCCGGATTTTTGCCGGACGGACTCGCGTTCTCTCCCGACGGCAACTACGTAGTGTCAGCAAACGAAGGTGAGCCCGACGACGACTACGTCGTTGACCCGGAAGGCACCATCACAATCGTTGATCTCTCCGGCGGTGCTGCAGCCGCAACGGCCACAACCATCGGTTTCACCGACTTCAACGTTGGGGAATCACGAGAAGGTGAGCTGCCCGCCGGCGTTCGCATCTTTGGCCCGGGTGCCACGGTCGCACAGGACCTGGAGCCCGAGTTTGTTACGATCAGCTCGTCAAACGTCGCCTACGTGACGCTGCAGGAGAACAACGCAGTGGCCATCGTGGATCTTGCGACCGAGACAATCACAGCTATCGCCGCGCTCGGCACCAAAGACCACAGTCAGGTTGGCAACGAGCTGGACGCTTCTGACCGCGATGACGCAATCAACATTGCCAACTGGCCCGTCTATGGCATGTACAATCCGGATGCCATCGCGTGGTTCGAGGCCGGGGGCAATGCCTATGTG
>JAUIJQ010000407.1 GCA_030431165.1 Rhodothermia bacterium
GTGCGTTCAGCTTTGCGGTTCGCTACTTCTCGGCGACGCTGCTCGGGCTCCTCGGTCTGACAGAACCCCTGGGGGCTACCGTCTACGCCTATTTCCTGTTCGGCGAGGTGCCTGGCCGTACCTCACTGATCGGAATGATAATCGTACTCGTAGCCGTCGCCGCAGCACTTGTGTTCTCCCGCGAAAGGCGATCAGAGACAATCGCACCGACTGTCAGCGCCGATTAGTCAATCGGATCTGCGTGTATTCTGCGGCTCTCGGGTGTCGGCTGGCGGAACCGGGCTGACGGCAGGTCAGCAAATCGCTTGAGTCCGCGGAGGTAGTAGGCGATCGCAATGCTGCCTCGGTAAGAAGGGGGTATCTCGTCTTCCTGTCCGCGCTGACTCGCATACTCCGATTTCAGTACGTGTGCGGAGTAATATGCACGAACAATCGCCCAGGCCGCTCCGGGTCGTCCAAGCAACAAAAAGCGGATTCCTGCGAGCCCATCCAAGCAGAGGCGAACAAGAAAACGCCTTGGCCATTGTCGCTGCCCGCCGTTCTTGTACAACATCAGAAGACTGTTCCTGAAGTTGTAGAATACCTTCCGTGGATCCCGTGGTCCCAGTGAGGCGCCGCCGATGTGATACGCAATCGCCTGCGGCTCACATACGACGGTGAACCCGGCTCGCTGGATTCGCCAACACAGGTCGATCTCTTCCATGTGCATGTAGAAGTGCTCATCCAGGAGGCCTGTGCGCGCGAGTATCCGACGACGAATAAGCAGGGCAGCCCCAGAGCCCCAGAAAACGCTTGCGGGATTGTCGTACTGCGCGTCGTCGACCTCAAGCGTGTCGAAAATGCGCCCTCGGGCAAACGGATATCCGTATTCGTCGAGATAGCCTCCTGCTGCGCCTGCATACTCAAATCGACCTCGATCATCGAACTGGAGCAGCTTGGGCGAGACAGCTCCGATAAGGTGATCTGATTCGGCCCGATCAACGAGATGTGACAACCAATCCCGATGCACTTCCACATCATTGTTCAGCAGGACTACGTAGTCGGCGTCGCTCGTTTCGATCGCACGATTGTTACCGGCTGAGAAACCGTAGTTGGCGTCGTGCTCGACTATCGACACATCCGGATATCGCTCGCGTATCCAGTCTACCGTGTCATCCGACGATGCGTTGTCAGCCACCACAACCCTGAACGTTTCGTATCGCGTCGCCATCACCGATGGCAAGCACTTCTGGAGAAGCGCGAGTCCGTTCCAGGTCACAATGATGATGTCGACGCTAGGCTTCAAAACCACGCTTGCGTTGGTTGTGCGCTGTGTTACGTTTGCCCGGATACGCTCCCTGTACGCATGACGGACCTTGAATGCGGGTGACCCTATGCGGGATGCGTTCGCCGGAGGGACGGGCAGCGAAATACCGCATATAGACCTACTGAAGGCATTTTGGTTGCAAGCCCGCAAGATTCGCCGAATCGGATGCCGGACGCGTTGCAATCTGCGTTGCGTCGGCACTGGGGCTATACGTCGTTTCGCCCGGGTCAGCAGCAGATAGCAGCGGCTGTCGCCTCGGGACGCGATGTGCTGGCCGTGATGTCGACAGGTTTTGGCAAGTCCGTGTGTTACCAGCTCCCGGCTGTAATTCGCAGTGGCACGTGCGTCGTCGTTTCTCCTCTGATTGCGCTGATGACCGACCAGGTCTCACGTCTTCGCCGACGGGGAATTCAGGCGGCACGCATCAATTCATCTTGTTCGGCGTCGTCGACGCGCAAGGCTTGGGCGGATGCTGAGTCCGGCGCCCTGAAGCTGCTTTACATGTCACCCGAACAGCTTGGAACGGACCGGTTTCAGCGATGGGTGACACAAGCACGTCTTTCGTTTGTCGCCGTTGACGAGGCGCACTGCATTACCGAGTGGGGGCATGCCTTTCGACCGGCCTACCGGTCTATTCGGCGTCGCCTGCCGACCTCGACCCAACTTGTCGCGGTCACCGCAACAGCGACAAGGAGCGTTCGTCGTGACATTGCCCGCTCGTTACGTATGAAGAGCCCGATTCGGTTTGTGGGCGGATTTGACAGGCCGAACATCTTCTGGGAGGTTCAGGTCGAGGTGAATCGCGAAGCCGCGGTGAGTCGATTGCTGTCAGGTTTGTCCGGCACAGCAATCGTTTATTCTCCAACACGGAGAGGAGCTGAGCGTTGGGCTTCGTGGTTGCGCGATCGTCAAGTCAATGCAGTCTGCTACCACGCCGGAATGGATAAGCAGGATCGCGCCGATGCAATGATTCACTGGTTGACAAGTGCGCGATGCGTAATGATTGCGACGTCGGCTTTCGGCATGGGTGTTGACCATCCGGGCGTACGACTCGTGGTGCATCTCGGCATGCCGGGTAGTCTTTCGGCCTACTATCAGGAAGCCGGTCGCGCAGGGCGAGACGGCCGACCCGCTCGAGCTGTACTCTTGTATCGAAGCACCGACGTCCCGCTTCAGCGCGCTATTCTGGCACGTGGGCTGAACGGGTTTGCGGGCAAGGACAGGGTGCGCACCGCAGACCGCCTTCGGATGGCCAAGTCACGCGCAGAAGCAAACCGACGACTCGCCGCGGTACAGCGATATGTGCAGACTCGGATCTGCCGGCGCCACGTATTGCTCTCTCACTTTGGCGAGATCTCGCGAACGCAATGTGGAGCCTGCGACAACTGCACGCGGCCGACACGTTCAGCGGAGGGCACTCTCATCCAGCAAGATCGGCGTGGGGCGGGCGCTGCTTCGGTGCACGAGATGGGCGGTGCCGTGCTTGTGCGCGAACTTATCGACTCCGGTCAGATCTCAGAAGCCGAGATTCTGCAGCGGTATTTCAGCGCCCCGCGACTTAGAATCCCGCGTCAAGGGTAGTGATCTCGGTTGCTTCTTCCGTCAAACGGTCAACGACCCGAGCGTAGAGTTCGGCGTAGTGTTCTGGTTCGTCGTCCAATCTGGTCAGCTTCTGGCGCACCGCCGACTCGGTGACGCCGTAACGCCTGAATACCTCGGTACGCATCGACGTACGTTCAGCATCCGATATTCGGCGTGCCTCAACGAGGTGCAGCTCGATCATCACCTCGACAAAGGTGTCGTCGGGCACAGCGTTCGTACGCGATACACATCCACCGATCAACGAGAATGTCGCGATCAGCAGGAGTGCCGGTGGCAGTAAGGCTCGCTGTTTAGACACGACTTGCTCTGATCCGTTGGGCGTCGTACTGCGGGACTAGCGCGTTGCTGCTCCGACCAGCACCGGGGCCATCATCGACGCGGCGAGCTCATCGGCCTGAGCACGTTCGACGTCGGCTCGCGTACGAAACGTGTGAGCGATAACCTCCAGCTGTCTGAGGAAGTCGCGCTTGCTGTAGCCAGGGGCAAACACCATCCCGTCGAGCATGTACAGTCGGCTCGTTTCTTCGTCGAAGATTGTGTAATTCACAAAGGGGCCGCCCATACCAAACTGGACAATGTTGCCGGCCTGATCGGGGCCAACCATTTGCCACAGTCCTCGCGTCTCCATGGCAAAGCGTCCGTCGATTTCATACTGCTCGACAGTCAGCGGGCGCCGTTGATCCGTTTCTACCCAGCCACCCAGGTTGCCCTGCAGATACAGGCGAGCAAGCGAATCCCTCTGGGCGACGATCCATTCCTGAGAGAGTAGCGCAGGGTTGGCTCCTTCAATGTAGTGGACAAAGAGCCCGCGCCAGGTGTCTGAGCCGAGCACGCGGCGGAGCCACACAAAGTTTGTGGTGTCGGTTGCAAACGCGTAGTCGTGCTGGACGTTTACCGTGAACCCGTGTCCATCGAGTAGTTGCTCCTCAAGATCGAACTGGCGCCCTTTTTCAAACATGTCCAACGTTAAACGACGGCGCGTTATCTCGTTGAAGGAATC
>JAUIJQ010000408.1 GCA_030431165.1 Rhodothermia bacterium
CTTGTAGCGGAGGCCCTCCACCGTTCCATCATTCAGGTTGAGGTGCGAGACGTCAGCGACCCCCTCCTCGATCGAATCTGCCTTGACCGAGAAGCCGTGGTTCTGTGTCGTTACCTCGACGTGTCCCGTTTCAAGGTTCTTCACGGGGTGGTTTGCGCCTCGATGCCCGACGTACATCTTGTACACATCGAGGCCCTCAGCCAGCGCCATGAGCTGGTGGCCGAGGCATATCCCGAACACCGGGAGTCCTGACTCAGCCGCTGCCCGAGCCGTTGCAATGGCATCCGGCATTGCCCGGGGATCGCCAGGACCGTTCGAGAAAAACACACCGTCAGCTTCGGTTGCCCGGATGTCGTCGATTCCCGCCGTGGATGGAAGCACCTGGACGCGGGCCCCCCGCTCTGCAAATGAGCGCAGAATGTTCAGCTTGACACCATAGTCGACTACCGCGATCCTCGGACCCGGACCGTCAGCATACAGGTAAGGCTCCTTGATCGATACACGCGACGCAAGCTCGAGCCCCTCCATTGAAGGCCAGGCCCGGGCTTTCTCCACGAGCGATGCGTCGTCCAGGTCAATAGACGACACCACCGCATTCATCACACCCTTTGACCGGATGTGGCGCACGAGCGAACGCGTGTCAACCCCGGTAAGGCCGATGAGCTCGTGGCGCAACATGAAGTCGTCCAGCGACTCATCAGCAAGCAAGTTCGAGTAGCGCGTCGAAAACTGACGAACGACCAGCGCGGCGATCATGGGTCGCTTCGCCTCCATGTCCTCGTCCGATGCGCCGTAGTTCCCGATGTGGGGGTACGTCATCATCATGATCTGGCCGTGGTACGACGGGTCCGTCATGATTTCCTGGTAGCCGGTCATGCTCGTGTTGAAGCACAACTCGCCGCCCGTTTCACCACGGTGCCCAAAAGCGGTACCGGTCACAACCGTTCCGTCAGCAAGCGCCATTTTGCATGGCACTCCCGACCCGTTTCCAATATTCAATTGTATCTTCCCTGTAGTCACGTGCTCAAGAAGTAGAGTTCATTGTAGCAGCGTTTGTATGCCCATGACGCTCTGTTGTCGGGCGTGAGGTTGCCTCGAGCTGATACCGATCCTGGACAGGCCGGCCCGATACAAAAAAACCCTTCCCGAAAAGGGAAAGGTTAAAGGGCGACGGGCTAGCCTGACCGGCGGCGGCGTGATCGACAAGGGCAGTCGCGTCAAGACTCTGGGGCTCGCAGCGGGTCCTCGTTCTTGTTGCGGTCCTTGTCGCAATCGTCTGGATCGTTTCTGAGTCATTTCCCGACCGCAGCGAGGGCTGCCTGGCCGGTATCGGGCGGACAAACTCGTCAAAGGTACGACATTACGCAGGCCGCACCAAACCGAACCAGCGAATAGTCCAGATTCAATGCATCGACCTCCTTGCCGATCATGAACGTACACCACGGATAGTTCGTGAAGCACATTGCTGATAGTTTGTTGAACGCTATAAGTCGCCTGACATGCCAAGCCCCCGACTGATCCTTTTTGATATCGACGGCACCATCCTTCTGACGCGGGGCGCGGGACGGATCATGCTCAGCGAGGCGTTTCAATCTGTCACGGGTCGTGAAGTGACAATCGATGGCGTAGCGTTTGCCGGCCGAACCGACCAGAGCATCGCGTACGACGTGGCGGCACGCAACGGTATCGATGGCTCAGCGGCCGCCGACGTTGTTCCCCGCGCCCTATCAGTCTATGAGTCGAGGTGGCGTCAGGATTGGGCGACGATCGGTGTGGAGCGCCTGCCCGGCGTCGAGGACCTGATTCTGCGACTTGCAGAGCAACCACATGTCCACCTTGCGCTCGTTACAGGTAACATCCGCGACGTCGCGTACCACAAGCTCAAGTGCGTCGCCTTGGATCAGTTCTTCCTGGATGGGGCCTTCGGGTGCGACTCGGCTGACAGAAATCAGCTACCCGAAATCGCCGTGACGCGTATGCAGGAACACAACAGCGTTTCGTACCACGCATCAGATATCATCGTCGTCGGCGACACACCCCGGGACGTAGAATGTGCCCGAACCGTCGGCGCATCAGTGGTGGCTGTCTGCACCGGCCACTACTCTCGGGAGGATCTTGAAGAGGCTGGTGCCGACATCGTGCTCGACAGTCTTCACGCCCACACCAACGTGTACGACTACCTGGCAAATGGAGTCGCAGCCTGACGGCGTACTGTCAACCTACCGCGTCGACGTCGACGGGCTTGACATCGCGGTTCACGACGCTGGCGTCGGCTCACAATCTATCCTTGCAATACACGGGTTTGGCAGCGACGGCCTTTCCAGTTACGAAACTGTCGCCGCCCCACTTCGCGAGGCGGGTTTCCGAATCGTGGCTCCAGACCTGCCCGGATTTGGTCTTTCCAGGCGTCCGTCACCAGAGCTCGGAATGTCGCCCTACTCGCTGTCGTTCTTTGCGAAGCATGTTGCAGCCGTAGTCGATGCGGCCAACCTGTCAACGTGCGTCGTTGCAGGCCACTCAATGGGCGCCAAGATTGCGCTGACGCTTGCACTCGACTACCCTGAAAAAGTCGAAAAACTAATCCTGATCAACCCGGGAGGCTTCAGCGGACGAGAGCGGCTGCTGCCTCTATTCGGGCACCTCGGCGTCTGGTATAAGGTGCTCGCGTCGTCGAGGGGCCGTCGTCTGGGCCGAGCCGTTGGCCTCGGGGCTTTCCTTTCGAGCAAGCGCACGATCGATCAGGTTCGCGACTTCCGCCACGCGCATCGCGCCATGGATCTTCGACATTCGCGGACCCTTGCCCGTCTCAACGAACTGCGCGTCCCGACGCTCCTGTTGTGGGGCGTAAATGACCGGCTGTTACCCCGCACGGTACCGGGTCGCGTCGCACGTCGCCTACCGCAAACAGCCGTGCACTTTGTGGGCAGCGCGGGCCATGCGCCAATGGTTGCACAGCCTGATGTTGTCGCCGCAGCGATAAAGGCGTTTGTGTCGCTACCAGCCGCCTGACGCAACGCAGGGCTTTGTATCCAATCAAGAAAACTGCTTCAGCGTTGCTGCCACGCGTCCAGCGTACGCACTGCCGAAGATATTCAGGTGGTTTATCAGATGGTACAGGTTATAGATCGACCGTCGCTCCTCGTAGCCATTGACCAGCGGAAAAGCGTCATTGTAGGCGTGGTAGAACCGCGGGCCAAATCCGCCAAAAAGCTCAGTCATGGCGATATCTACTTCCCGGTCGCCGTGGTACGCGGCCGGGTCAATAATGGCCGCGGCGTCTGCAAGTGGAATAACGTTGCCACTCCACAGGTCGCCATGGACCAGCGAAATGCCGGGATCGTCGGGCAGAATCTCGGCAATCTGATCGCGCAGTCGCCCATACGCACCGTCCCAGCCGCTGTGCCACCGTTCTTTCTTTCTCGCGACAGCGACCATTGGATCCAGGCGCGCAGACAGAAAGAAGCTGCTCCAACTTGACGACCAGCCCCCCGGCTGAAGTCCGAGTCCGATGAAGCCGCTGTCAGCAGCACCGTACATCTCGACAGCCGGGACCGACCGGTGCAGCTCGGCCAGGCCACAAGCCAATCTCTCTTCATGGTTGGATTCCGGGGCAACGCGCTCGAGAAACTCGGTGGCGAGCACGGTAAGCGTTTCGCCTTCATCAGCAGAGGCAGGCCCGAAGTAGACGATGTTGGGAACAACCAACGAGTGCTTCGCTGAACGTAGCATCCGCAGACCACCAGACTCAGCCGCAAGACGACCTGCGTCCTGCCCGGAGCCGACCTTCAGGAACAACCTAAAATCGTCGGCCTCGGCAATGAACGTTTGCCCCGCAGACGAATCACCGGCAGCCTGAATTTTCCGAACCGAATAACCCGACTGGACGCCGGCAAAGTGGATGGC
>JAUIJQ010000006.1 GCA_030431165.1 Rhodothermia bacterium
GACCGTGCCGCTGATGCGACGCTGAATAAACCCGTCCTGCGCGGTGTCCTTTTCGAAACGATCGACGTTCTTGGACTTGTCCTTGACAACAGCCAGGAATGCTTCCGGATGTATGCGCTCCTCGCGATGCCACATCTCGAGCTGCCCGTCCACTCGAAAGTGGATTTCGATCTGGGCGTCGGGGTTCGGAAATACATGGATGTCGGATGCACCCAGGTTTACCGCCTCAACGAGTGTGGCCTCGAACAGGTTGATGAGCGACGACCGATTGATCTCAGCCTCAAGCTCTTCGTCATCAACAAGTTCTTCTTTGTCTTCGAACGACGCGCCGATGTCGTAAACAAGCGGGTTGTCGTTCAGCCTCTCCAGGTACTCGTTCTTCGAGAGAAAGCCTTCCGTGATCAATCCGCCAATCAGAGACTCTGAGGCGTAGTAGAGTTCAAACCGCTTCAGGTTCAGCTCACGGAGAAGCCGATGTACTTCTGGCCGTGTTGGATCGTGGGTGGCCATGATCCATTTGATCTCGCCCGTTCGCCGATCGACCTCCTGACCGACGGGAATAACGAACAGCTCCAGCATTCGGCTGATATCGTTATCCGCAAACACGTTTACGATCTTCTCAATGAAGAGGAGTGCTTCGCGACGTGCGACGTTCCCGTGGGGGAAGCGATATACTGACGCAGCTTCAGCAAAGATGCGCTCACGATCAAGATTCGGGATCAGTGTTAGCACGCGCCACAGCGCGACGTGGTACCCCTCTTTGCGCACGCGGTCCCACTCGTCGAGGCTGTCCCGAATCTGGTCGATTGTTACAATTCCAAGAGCGACCAGTCGGTTGACGACGCGGTCGCGTATCGGCTTGCCGTCGACTTCGACCTGTGCGACATACTCGGTTTCCGGATCTGGCTCAACCGGTGATCCTTCGACAGGACTTACGTCTACATAGGTCGGCTCGGCGTCCAGATAACCGTCGCCATTGTTGAGCGTAGTTGGCTCATCTGCCGACACAATTGAATCTTCGTCGTGCACAACGGACGGCAACACCCATCCGTCGTCATCGGGATCAAGTAGCGGCGCCTCGTCTGCAACAGCATTCATGGATGGCCGGTCATCGGCGTATCCGCCAAGTTCATCCACCGCGTGCGGATCAGTGTGGAACACGACGCTGTCGTCGAGGCCATCCGACAGATCAGAATCTTCCCCCGCAGCATGTGAATCGTCTTCGAGCAGGTTGGCGATTTTGCCAATCTGTGCCTTGATGTTCTTGATCGATGACTTGACGGCCATGCGTGACGGTTGGGCGCCGGCGTCAACTGCCGAGTGACGCGCGGTCCCGTTGAATGACGTGCAATCAAAGTGGACTAATGCTCGGGCTGTGTATCGTCCGCGTCAGACACCCACTAAAGACCACGAAAACAGCGTTTTACTTGAGCCCTCCCACGAACTCGGGAGATCTGAGATTATCGCGGGAGTCACTTAACTATCGTTTTGAGACGTCGATAATTCATTCATATCTCTAATTCAAAGGCACGCTACGAATCGCCATGGAGTCAATCGCGCTACAGGCCATCCTTCAGGTTCCGATGGTCGCTCTGCTTTTCTTTGCCGCATATCTGTTCAGGGGTCTGCAGCGGGAGCGCAACAACCTTGCAGCCGCAGTTCGTGACTTCGAACAGCGACTTTCGGATTCGTCCGTTGGCGGTTCAGCCGGCAGTGAAGTCGTCAGTGACCTCGAAGAGTTGAAAAAGCGCGTCGAAAGCGCGCTTGAGGAATTTGGCTCGGCCAGTGACGAACGCGAAAAGACGCGCGAGTACATGGCCAACCAGAAGACAGCGCTCAAAGAATTTGGTCGTGTGCTGTCTCGTACGTCTGAGCAGACCTATGGCGAACTCCAGTCAATGGAGGCACGCATCAGGATCATAGAGGCGTCACTGACTGACAACGGCTTCGAACTGGAATCCGTGTCTGAAGCGGCCTGATTACACCTCAAGCAGGTCGAGGACAGGGTGGCGCGATCGCTGAAGCAGTAAGTCGGCGACTACCCTTCCGGTCAGGAACGCCATGCTCATGCCGTGGCCGGAGAACCCACCTACCCAGACAGCGCGATCAAGCCCGGGTATGTGACCAACCTTCGGGAGCTTGTCGTCTGTAAAGGCCATGGTACCCGACCACCGCTCCTTTACCGTGTGACTGGCACACCAGGAGAAGTGTGTTCGGAGATACCGAGACAGGTCCTCCTGCAGCGCTACGGTCGTTGCATCTTCGTGGCCGACCTCTGCGGCACGATGCAGGTGACGCGCGCCACCTACGAGCACGTGTCCCGACGATAACTGCCTGACGTAGTAGTATCCCTCGTGTGAGTATACGGGGACGTTCAGCTGGATTGGGAGCGGATCCGTGGCGAGCATTTGCGCTCGCACCGGCCTGATCGTCGACGACAGTCCCGGCAGCAGCAAACCCGAGGCGGCATTGACTGCCACGACCACGTGCGATGCCTCATAGGTTACCCGGTCAGACACGACCACGCATCCATCCGGCGTCGGCTCCAAAGCACTGACGTGCAGTCCCGTGACGACCTCAGCGCCAGCCCGCTCCACGATCGCCTGCACGAGACGTACCGGATCAACAACCGCTCCGGTGGCGATGTGCAGCCCGCCGTAGTATCCGGATGACGCCGTCGCGTCTGCAGCTTGAGCGGCATCAAGATATCGCGCCGGTCGACCAGCATCACGAAGCAATTCCGCCGATCGTGCAAGTCGCTCGGCCTCAATCGGCGATCCCGCCGCCGTTACGCTGCCCGTTTCTCTTAAGTGAATGCCGGCCGTGGCGAACTCGCTGAAAACCAGGTCTCGGTTCTCCAGGGTGTAGTCCCAGAACAACGTCGCGCGTTCGATCCCAAGCCGATCCACATCTTCTGCAAACGACGTTGCGTGCCCCTGAAGCAGAAAACCGGCATTGCGACCTGAGGCCCCACCTGCCGGCTCATGTCGATCCACGATGACGACCTGCATCGATGGCGCAAGGCGACGCAACCAAAAGGCGGTTGATGCACCCGCGATGCCGGCTCCGACGACAACCACGTCAACCTTCTTGTTGACACGATCTCGACGCGACTGCCAGTGGGAAAGGGTCATCGCTAGCTGACCGACGCACCGGCCACATCTATCACAATTCGCCCCATGACCCTGCCTGAGACAATCTCTCCGGCAAGCCTGGGCACCTCAGCGAGCGGCTCTTTCCTTCCGATGCGATCAACGAGCGCATCATCAAGAGCCTCCCCGATCCGTCGCCACGCTCTTTCTCTGGTTTTGCGAGGACATGTATTCGAGTCGATACCAACGAGCGCCACTCCGCGCAGAATAAACGGAAACACCGTTGACGAAAACGACGCCCCGCCGGCGAGTCCGCACGAGGCGATGACGCCGTGGCGACCGGTGACCGACAACAGCGTTTCAAGCGTCGTCCCACCGACGGAGTCAACAGCGCCGACAAACCGCGCTGAATCAAGCGGTCGCGTCGCGCCGGCGGACAGTTCCTGGCGCGCTATGACTTCGGTCGCGCCAAGGTCTGCCAGGTACGGGGTGGCTTCGGATTTTCCGGTACTTGCGACGACCTCGTATCCCAGTCGTGAAAGAAACGCTACTGAAAGGCTTCCTACACCACCGGTTGCACCCGTAACCGCGATCGCGCCAGCCGAGGGCGCGCGCGCTTCGATCTCCATCACAGACAACATCGCCGTGAGCCCGGCGGTGCCCGCGACCATTGCCTGAAAAGGATCAAGCCCGTTGGGCAGATCGACAAGCCAGTCGTCGTTCAGGAATTGGTATCCGGAGTAGCCACCCCAGTGGTTCTCTCCGATACCCCATCCCGTTCCAATAACAAGGCTTCCCGGCTCAAACCGATCACCTGTGGTCTCCACAACTTCCCCGACGAGGTCAATGCCCGGCACAAACGGAAATGAGCCACGGACGATCTTCCCCTTTCCCGAGACCGCCAATCCGTCCTTGTAGTTGAGACTGGAGTACAGCACGCGCACCAGCGACCCACCCTGTTCAGGCAGATCGGATCTGGACAGGGTCTTCAATCGCCACGGATTGTCATGGGACTGAGGATCGTCTTCGAGAACCAGAGCGGGAAAGTTCATGGTGTCGACGCAGGTCTGCCAATTGCAGGTCGTGGCGAGATACGTTCCAGTTCGACCTCGCGCGAATCAAATCGCTGCTCCCATCTCCGCACGCCGCGTTCATTTCCGGATGTCAGGCGAACCACGGGGTCAGCTCCAGACTCTGACACATCCAGCGTCGCAGACAACTCAAACCATCGACTCCGCAAGAAAGAGCTTTGCCATGAGAGCGAAAAGTCGATCTGGTATCGCCTCTCCTCGCGGTCGTACGTCCAGTTGTCCATAAACAGATAGATGTTTGGACCCACCGGGAACGTACGAAGCAGATCGAGCAGGCGCGAGCCCGCCTCTTCAACGAAGTAGCCCGCTTCAAGCTCGCGGGTCTGCTCTGTTTTGGATTCTACGATTGCGTCCTTAACCCAGATCGGATCGGCAATCGAAAACGCCGAGGTGTACAACTCGAATCGTACCGTTGCTTCATCAGCATCGAGCAACTGCGCCAACAGGTCGCGACGAAAATCGGCGTTGTGCCGAAGGTTTGTCAACTTGAATCGCCCCCTCCTTCCGTCGAGAGCGACTTCAATTGGTTCCCCACGTTCACCGACCACGCGTACTGCCAGGTGGTTTCGGATTTCGTCCGGCATCCGAATCTGTTCCCATGTGGAGTCACCAAACACTTGACGCCGCGCGCTGTACCCGAACGAGTAGCGACCAAGATCATAGTCGCCGTCTTCTGGATATTCCAGGTCGTCTTCGACGATTATGCGTTTGGGTGACGCCTCAAATCCTTGCTGCCCACACGCGACGCGCCTGCCGAAGTATCCACAGGCCTCGATGAGCGCTCTCTCGCGGTCGTCGAGCCTGGCATCCGGGACGACGACAAGGCTGTCGTGTCCGACGAAAAGCGTGTCGAACGAGGCGCTGAAGACGCGTACCTCAAAGGAATCAGGGCTGGCCGCTACCGGATCGCCAAACGCGCGCAATCGTACAAACTGCACGCCGACCTCCAGTGAGTCCCAGCCGCGGCGGTCAAAAGAGACCTCCGACGCAGAGTACTCGGGGCGCGTCCCACATCCTGCGAGCACGCCGGCTGTCAAGATGGCTGTAAGTATGAGTGCAGCTAGGCGCATCGTAAGGAGAACGCGCGAGAGGGCGGGAAACGTGTGTGGCCGCTACGGCCTCGGGATGGCTATCGGGGCGATATCGCCACGCGATGCAGCCAGCAAGAGGCCTGCTACGTGTGTAGCGTGCGCAAGTTCACCTGACGCGATGAGCGCACCAACTTCCTCGAACGGGACGACCACGCTCGTCAGGTCTTCGGTTCTATCAGGTGCGGGCGAAGCGACCTGACGCGGCCCCCTCCCAAGCAGGATGTGCCCTTGCCCGGTGACTCGAGAAGGATCACTGTAGAGCGCGGGCAGTGCGTCAAACTGGGCAACGGCGTAGCCTGTCTCCTCTAGAAGCTCGCGTGCGGCGGCCTCTACGATGGTCTCGCCCGTATCAACCGCTCCGGCAGGCAGCTCGTACATGAACCGCGACGCGGCGTGTCTGTACTGACGCACAAAGAGCACCCCTGATCCTCTTGTTGGGTGATCAACGACGCAGATCACACCCACCCACTCAGGTACCTCCAGGACATGGTATTCGTCAAGCTCGATGCCACTGGGGAGAGTGACCTGGTCCTGTCGAAGATTCATCCACCACCGTTCGATCAGATAGCGACTTGATCGCGTGACCCACTTCCCGGACATCCGTATGTTGCCTTTAATCAGCGATTAGGTGTTTCGTCCAAAAGGTACGCCTGACTCCCCATTCAGCGTGCCTTCTGCTGGAACGAGGTTCGCTGCGACGGGTGAAATGCCATGACACACACCTGGTATCCAGATGATGCAAACAGTCAACGTTGAACCGGGGTCTCCAAGCGACACCGACGACTTCCTCCCGATCAACGGCACCGACTACATCGAGTTTTACGTCGGAAACGCGAAGCAGGCCGCCTACTTCTACAAACACGCCTTTGGATTTCGGATCGAAGCGTATCGCGGACTGGAAACGGGATCGACGGATGTTGTCAGCTATCTGCTTCGTCAGGACAAGATCCGGTTCGTTTTCACAAGCGCGCTGCGCCCCGACACGGGGTCGGGCCGTATTGTCAGCGAGCACGTTCGCAAACACGGCGACGGAATTCGCGACATTGCGCTTTGGGTCGATGACGCCGCAGGCAGCCATCAAGAAACCGTCGCACGCGGTGCACGGTCAGTCGTGGCACCAACAACCGTCGAAGATGACCACGGTCGCGTTGTACTCGCGTCGATCGCTACCTATGGCGACACGATTCACACCTTCGTCGAGCGATCAGATTACAGCGGCCCCTTTCTACCCGGCTTTGTCGCTGTCTCAGAGGGCGAAGACATCGCGCGACCAATCGGCCTCAAGTATGTAGACCACTGTGTCGGCAACGTTGACCTGGGCGACATGAACAAGTTTGTTTCGTTCTATGCCGACGTCTTGGGATTCAAGCAACTCGTCTCGTTCGACGACAAGGACATCTCTACTGAGTACACCGCGCTGATGTCCAAAGTGATGTCGAATGGAAATGAGCGAATCAAATTTCCGATCAACGAGCCCGCTGCCGGCAAGAAACGTAGCCAGATCGAAGAATACCTCGACTTTTATGGCGGTCCGGGAGTACAGCACGTTGCCATGGCGACCGACGACATAATCGAAACAGTCTCAGCGATGCGTGCTCGCGGCATTGACTTTCTGACGGTCCCGGGCACGTACTACGACGAACTCGTCGGCCGCGTCGGCACCATTGATGAGCCGATCGACGAGCTGCGCCGGCTCGGCATTCTTGTAGACCGAGACGACGAGGGGTATCTGCTGCAGATCTTTTCGAAGCCGGTCCAGGACAGACCGACGGTATTCTACGAGATCATACAACGCCGCGGCGCACGATCGTTTGGCAAAGGGAATTTCAAGGCCCTGTTCGAAGCGATCGAACGCGAACAGGAACGACGCGGTACGCTCTAGATCAGTTCGGCACCCCGACCCCGGTCGGGTAGCCAGTACAACCAGACCACTATGCCTCACTATCATCGGCTTGGCCATGTCCCGGCGAAGCGCCACACGCAGTTCCGAAAGCCGGATGGCGGACTCCATGCGGAAGAAGTGATAGGCGCTGAGGGCTTCAGCGGCATTTCATCGATCGCGTATCACCTCTATCCGCCGACGGTCGTGGAACGTGTCGATGACCCGATTCCATACGGAATCAAGTACACCGATCTCGACTTCCTGCGCCACCGACATATTCTGGGTTCGGAGATCGAATCCAGTGGCGACTGGCTTGAGAGTCGTCGCTACGTCATGGGAAACGACGACGTCCGGCTCGCGATTGCCGAACCGACGGTTGATGCCGAGTACTTCTATCGCAATGCCGTTGCCGACGAGATGATCTTTGTACACGATGGCTCCGGTGTACTCGAAAGTCCATTTGGTGTCGTCGAGTTCACGCGCGGAGACTACGTGCACGTACCACGTACCGTGACGCACCGTTGGCGGTTTTCCAAGGGCCAACAAAACCGGGTGCTCGTTATCGAGAGTCTATCCGAAATACATTATCCGCGCCGATACACAAACGGTGCGGGGCAACTCCTTGAGCACGCTCCATTCTGCGAGCGCGACATCCGTCCGCCATCCGACCTCGTTACCATTGACGAGACTGGGGCGTTTGAGGTGCGCGTTGCGAAGCACGGTTTTCTGCACCCGATCGTGCTGCGGCACCATCCGTTCGACGTTGTCGGATGGGACGGCTACATGTATCCCTACGCATTCTCGATCCACGACTTTGAGCCAATCACCGGACGGATCCACCAGCCGCCGCCGGTGCATCAAACGTTCGCCGCGCGAAACTTCGTGATCTGCTCATTCGTGCCGCGCAAGTACGACTACCATCCCGACGCGATCCCCGCCCCATACAATCACTCCAACATCGATTCCGACGAAGTGCTCTACTATGCTGAGGGAGACTTTATGTCGCGGCGCGGTGTGTCACGCGGATCGTTCACGCTGCACCCCGGCGGCATCCCGCACGGTCCGCACCCGGGAACAGTAGAGGCATCGATAGGGAAAGACGCAACGGAAGAGCTGGCGGTGATGGTCGACACGTTCAAGCCGCTGCGGCTGACACTCGAGGCACTTCAGGCTGAAGACGAGGACTACATGTACTCGTGGAAATCGTAGCAGTCGAACCGCGAACGCGGGTGCGGCGAGTGCAAATCGCACCTTCAGACGCGCTTGTTGATGCTATGCAGCCTCTTCGGCGGCCGGGACGTTGTGTCGTCGCTCCCGGCGAATTGGACCTCGGGGCGGCGCCGCGACGACTGCACCGCGAAACGCAACCGGGTACGGCAACCCGATGCCGCGTGTCACCTGGAGCCCGATCCATTGTGCAGAGACCTGGTCGGGAATTCGTTCTGCAAGCGAGATAACCTCTCCGGATGTTGTTCGCGCCGCTAGACGATAGCGTTCGCGCATCCCGATGTCGGATACTGCGGTCACCATGAGTTCAACGATCATGGAGGCATCAATGCTTCGGGTACGTTCGAAGCCAAGGACACGTCGCTTGAGCTGAATCGCTGTATCGTCGGCGAGGATTCTACGCTCGACGAGGAGAAGGCGCAGCGCTTCGCTCAACGGGATGATCGTAAAAGCGCCAACTACTAGTGGTATCAGTACGTGGACATCCTGGCGTGCGATGATACCCGTGACAACCGCCCAAAGAACAGCGAATTGAGCCAGAATCCCGGCCAGCCTTCGCTCGCGACCTCGCCTCAATGTCACGCACACCCCGTTCGACCGTAGGTTATGCACCTCAATTCCGTCGGCAACCATTGTCCCGGGTTCATGCGCTGCAATCCGTTCAGAGCGATAGACCGTAGACACCGGAAACGTCTGGCTTATCTCGCGGTCGGTGGCTGAAAACACGGGTACGGGAAAAAGCGCCAGGTATGAGCCCAGCGAAGAGCCCGTGCAGGTCACCTCGATCTCCCACACGGTGCGATCAGCAAACGATCCGACTGATGAGGCTGGCAAATCGGCCGGGATATCGAACAGCACGGGAACGGCAATCCTGTTCGACCCGTCCTGCGCGGGCACTCCGCCAAAGTCCGCAACCTCACGCCAAACGACGACATCGCGTCGCGAGTGCGATCGACGAACATCAGGCGTCACTTCGCGTCGGCACGTCAGTGCTACGCGGAATACAGGCATCGCGTTGTCAGCGCGTCCACGATCGGTCTGCTCGCCGATCGCTGCGGCTGTGATGCCCGTTTCAATGACGGCTGACAATGCCCCTCCGGGCACAACGGGCGTTGACTCAAGCTGCAGCGTGCTTGCACCGTATTGGTACCATCGTCGTAGGTCGCGAACCGTTGCAGCGAGGAGGATGACGGCGATCGCCGGGACGCCAGGAAGCAGCCAGACGAACTCATCGTCAAGCGTGGGCACCCCGTCCCGAATGGCGAGCGCCAGAACAATGGTGACAACGATCCAGAGGACCGTCACCGATGTCTTTGTAAGCGGGAACGTATCCCCTGACAACACGCGACCGTTCGCCCAGTCTGCCCGCCACTTCCAGGGTTCATCCGGAAAGCGGGCAAATCGTTGATAGACATCCGACTCGCGCTTGCAGAATCGCCAGGCCGAAAACAGACCAACCAGCGCTGCTGCGGTCAATCCCATCCCCGACAACAAAAGAGCCGTTGCGTCGCGGGCGTCCCCGTCAGTCAGCGTCGCCAGGGCTGCATACTCCAGGTACGCACCCACCGCAACGGCCGCCAGCGCGAGCAACGCAACCAGTCCGAGATATACACGAAATCGGGGATGCACTTGGACGTGATGGTAATCGGGGAGTCATGATGTAGTATCGGCCTCCGAAAATGGCGCTTAATCGGTCCTCTGGGGAGTTGTTGATGAGATTTCCCGGCTGCCGCCGGGGCCCGCCTGCCGGAACTTCTTGCCCGAACCAAGCCGGCCAAACCCGCGATCCCGTCAATCCTCAAACACCTGGGCAAGCCAGCCGCTATGGGACTCAAGCGCCCAATTGTAGCGCTCAGGGCGCGCAAACGCCCTTTGAACGGAGGCTCCGCCACCGCTACGGAGAACTCCGCACCTGCCGTGGCATGGCATTAGCGTTCAACCCGTCGCGTAGCGCCGACCGACTATAGTCCACCTTTCGATTCGTCGATACCGGAATGGTCAGTTTGGTCAAGAACCGGGTCTGGAACCCATTCCACGGGCATCTATGAAGCTCACCTCCGCGCTCGCACGATTTCTCGTTCGCCTAACGCGACCTAGCAGCACACGGGTGCTACGATCGGTTAATGCGGCCAGAAGCGCGCTCGGAATCCCGACGCTGGACTGCCTGCCAACCGGTCGACTTGCCCGGTACGACAACTGCCCGCTTGCCCGTTCCCTCCCCGGCGTCGTTGGATCTGACGGGGTCGCCTTTGCGCTACCCGAGCAGGCGCTGGCGGTGTCTGCAGCCTGGCGCACCTCGATCGAACTGTCGGCCGGCGGCGTATACATTGCGAGGCTCCCGCGGCACCTTCGACACTTCGTCGAAGACTTCGATCTCGGAGCCTACCCCGAACTACGAGACCGGGCTCCAATTCCATCGCTGCGCACGGCAACAGACGAAGAGATCACTCGCTCCCGCAGACGCGCCGCCTGACACTCCCGTCAAGCGAAACGTTCGGCACTCACGCTGAACCCTTTTGCATGTCCGGATCCCCAGCCAGTCGCTGACTCAGGTTCAGGCGATTAACCCTTGCACAAAGAGCCTGTACGCGGTTGTGAGGAGTCTGCCCTCGCATCGGGATTTGCGCGAGCACAGAGTGTTCAAGCGTGCGCGCAACCCCAACGGACTTGACCGGGTCCGCTCGACTATCGCACGAGCGTGATCTTCCTCACCTGGCGGAACTGCTCCCCGTAGACCTGGATGAGATACAGACCGCTGGCCCGCTGACGCCCGTCGAACACAAAGTCGTGCTGCGTATCGGCCTCCAGCATGCCGTCGTGCAGGATGGCGACGCGCTCACCCAATACGTTGTATGCGGCGATAAAGACGTGCTGCTCGGTGACAAGTCTCAGCGACAGATCAGCCGTTGCCGCCGTCGGATTGGGATATACCTCAGACAGCTCAAACGAGGTAGGGTCAACAACCGGATTACCCTCTCCAAACGAAAGGTCGGCCAATACGGCGGTTGCCTGCTGTTCATTATTGTTGCTGGCTGCAACAATACCGCCGCGGATCGTCTGGCCCATGTTAACCGCCTGTGATCCAACCGTGGTCCAGCTAAGTCCGTCGGACGAGTACTGCCCTTCAAACACGTTCTCAGTCCGTACGATGCGTAGCCACAACGGCGCCGACATCATGACACTCTGGGACTTGACTTCCCATCCACCATCAACAAGTCGATACGCAAACACGGGGCCTGACTCGGGAGTGAGCGTCATCGCGACATGTGGTGCGTCCTGTTCCAGCCCAGCGCGAAACATTACACCCGCGAACGCCCATCGATCTGTGTTCTCGATGGAGTCGACCCTTACAGTCATTTGTTCGTCACCCGAGACGACGCGATGCACGTATTCGAACGCGTCGGTCCTCGGATCCTGGCTCGCGCCACCAGGTGCCTCAATTACCCAACGATCATCCTCGAACAGCACGGTGCCGCTCACGGCGACGGGACCAACTGTATTGACTTCGAGTGATAGCGGCAGTGGCTGAACAATCTGAACCGTTGACTGCTGTACATCCGTTGCGCCTTCGTTGTCAACGACCGTGAGTTTGACGATGTATGTGCCGGCGCCCGGGAACGTGTGCGACATCGTGCTTTCGATGCCGGCTGTGCCGTCACCAAAATCCCAGACGTATTGGTCGATCAGCCCGTCTCCGTCTGTTGAACCGGTTGCGTCGAACACCCGCGTGAACGGATCATCGGGTGCTTCACTCACCGTAAATCGCGCTGCCGGCGACTGATTCGAAGCCGACGGAGCGGTGATGACCACAGTTTGCGTGGCACTCGACGAGGCGCCCTCAGAATCCTCGACGGCGAGTGACACCGTAAACGTCCCGGGCTTTGAATAGGTGTGCGTCACAACCGACCCCGTGGCGCTTCCGCCATCACCGAACGACCAGCGATACACCTGAATGTTGTTATCGGGATCGGAACTGGTTGTCGCGTCAAATGTCAGGCTCGCGGGCGCTTGACCTCCGGGTGGAGAAATCACGAGGCGAGCAACTGGTGGCTGATTCTGCAGTTCGCCCGATTCCTCGAAGATGGCTGCTACCTGTGCGGCGTTCAAGGCCTCGTTGTACAACCGCACGTCGTCGACATAGCCGGCCAGTGAGTTATTCTGACCCGACTGGGGCTCTCCATCGTGGAACAGCGTCGACTCTGCAACACGGCCGATGCCCGTGTCATCAATGTGTGGCCAGATCTGGGACCCTTCCCTCGCGCCAAATTCGACGCCGTCCAGAAAGCCTCGCAATGTTCGCGCGGAAATACCGCTGTTGCCGTTCAGCACCAGTGCAACGTGGTGCCACGCCCCGGAGCGAACACCACCGGTGGCAATGAAGGAGCCCGACCATCCAGACTCTTCGACGCGCGTGTTCCAACCACCGACATACAGAAGACCATCGTACAGATAGATGTTCAGACCGCGGGTCGGACCACCGGCCTCAAAGACAACCTGCTTGCGTCCTGATTCGAAACGGTTATCGACGCGGAACCACAGCGAGATGGTGCGTCGACGCAGAATGAGGTCGTTCAGGTCGGGCGAATCGGGAACCGACACACCTGCGTTCGAGCCGTCCAGCCTCAGCGCTCGTCCAAAAACGCCGTTATCCGATCTGGTAGCCGCACCCTGCAGCGTGCCGTGATATCCAAGTCCGGATGCATCGTTAACCGTGTTGCCCGACGGCTCATCAAACGTGTAGTGCAGTACGAGTCCGCCCTCTGCGGGAGGCGCCGCGACGTTGATCGTGCGCGTTGCGGTGGCAACCGCGCCGTCGTCATCCGTCACCTGCAGCAATACTTCGAAAGCGCCGGGCGTCGTATATGTGCGCGACGCGGTAACACCCGTTGCGGAGCCACCGTCACCAAAGGTCCAGGCATACGCTGCAACAGATCCGTCGCTATCCGTGGATCCTGACGCATCGAAGTCAACCGTAAGCGGAGCAACGCCATTGCTTGTGCTCACGGTAAACGCTGCGGACGGCGCGGCGTTACTCGGAGATGTTACGCTGACTGGTCTCGTAGCTGAAACAGAGGCACCGTCGTCATCCGTAACTGTCAGGCGCACCGTGTATGACCCCACCGCTTCGTATGTATGTGTAGCATTGATACCGAGCGCGGTGTGTCCATCCCCGAACTCCCAGGCATACGAAACGATCGAGCCGTCACTGTCGCTTGAGCCCGATGCGTCTACCGACACAGGCAGTGGTGCATTGCCGCTCGACGGCGTCAGCGTAAAGCTGGCCTGCGGCGACACATTGGCAGGCGCGGCGACCTGAATCTGGCGGCTGACGGATGTTGACGCCCCGTCATCGTCGGTGACGGTGAGCATCAGCGTGTACGTGCCTGGAATCACATACTCGTGCTGCGCCGTTGCGCCGCTTCCAGTTGCGCCGTCGCCAAAACTCCAGGCATAATTCGAGATCGTCCCGTCGGCGTCAGAGCTCGACTGCGCATCGGTAGAGACCAACAGCGGCGCCGATCCGGACTGCGGCGTTGCGGTAAATGCCGCGGTCGGTGGCTGATTTGAGGGCGACGAGACCGTTACAGTGCGCGTTGTTGAGCCCGCACTTTCGTCATTATCTGTAACAACGAGTGTTATGGTGTAAGTACCAACCGTCGAATACGTGTGGCTCGCCGTTACGCCCTGGGCTGTAGCGCCGTCACCGAAGTCCCATTCGTACGACACGATTGAACCGTCAAGATCACTCGAACCGTTTGCATCGACGTTCACAGAGACGGGCACAATGCCGGATGTCGGCGTAACCGAGAACGAAGCACGGGGCGCCTCATTCACGGGCTCATTGACGGTCACGGGGAGCGTCGCGGTCGACCATCCGCCCACATCGTTGGTGACGCGAAGCGTGATAACGTAGCTACCCGGGCTGTTGTACGTATGTGCTGCGGTGGCCCCGGCCGCCGTTGCGCCATCCCCAAAATCCCAGGCGTAGGTCGTAATAATGCCGACCGGGTCAGAACTCGCCGATGCGTCGACAGAGACAATCAGCGGCGCCGGGCCATTGTCCGGCGACGCAATAAAAGACGCAATCGGAGGCGGGCGCTGAACACTGCCGACTGTGATCTGGCGCGACGCCGTTCCAGCGGCACCTTCGTTGTCGACTACAGTCAACACGACGTCATACGTACCCGGCGTTTCGAAGGTATGCGACGCCAGGCTGCCAGATGCTCCCTGCCCCGTACCAAAGTCCCACGCGTAGCTTACGATGTTTCCGTCCGGGTCATCACTCGCGGCTGCATCGAAGTCGACGCTCAAAGGTGCCGGGCCGGCGAGCGTACTGGCATCAAACGCCGCAATGGGAGACCGATTAGCGGGAATCCCTGTCAGTGAGGTGACGTTGTAGATCGCGTCGGGGAGAAACGTCGCGTCACCCCGATACGGAGGGGTGCTATCAAGCTGTACATCAACCGTACTGCCCGACGTCCCCCACTCTGTTGACGATGATGCATCCCACACGCGAAACGCCAGCGCCTCGCCGCCGACCATCCCGTCTACTTCGGTGGTAAACGGATCGTCTCCCCAAACCGTGACGGCAACGACCTGCCCTGACCACGTGGCGGTCCCTGCACAGAGACCGGCGGGCGTAAAGACGGCCAGTTCGTCTCCTGATGCCAGCGCGTTACCATCAAGCGATGGCCCGATGGCAGGATCGATCAGGACCGTTGCGTTTGATCCGGTGCCGGCGCTGCACGAATCAAAGTGCACCTGGGCGCGTGCGGGTACAGCTGCGGCAAGGGCAAATAGCGCGGCGACTACGCCGCTGGTACGGTAGTGCATTCGGGAAGTAGGCGGTGGGGTGCCTTACCTGACGAGCAGCATCTGCTTGAATTCAATCTTGTCGGCTGAAATCAACCGGTAGAGATAGACTCCACTTGCAAGATTGCTTCCGTCAAGAGAGACGGAGTGGGGACCAGCTTCTTGCTCTTCGTCCAGGATGACGAGGATTCGTTCGCCAACGACGTTGAACACCTCGAGCGTGACCGGACCAGGTCGTCCGAGGCGATAACTGATCGTTGTACGATCCGAGAATGGGTTCGGGTAGTTCTGTTCAAGCGAGACGTCCTGAGGCAGGTCGTCCAGTTCTACGACAAGCACAGCATCCTCGCTATAGGCGAGATCATAGAGCGCTCGCCCGGATTCAATCGCATCGGTGATGTTCGCTGTGCCTAATGACATGGATTCCACGGATGACGGCATCTGGCCTTCCAGTTGCAGGCGTTCGCCCGCGGTGGCCCCTTCAACGACACCTTGCGTAAGCGCATCGTCACCTACAACGCGCAGCAGCGCTTTGCCGCCAACCACAGAGCCCTCTCCGACAACGCGACCGTCTCCCGCAATGACATTGATTCGCATGCCATCCGCATACTCAGGTGCAGACACAATCAACGTCGCTGACGATGCCACACCGAACGGGTCAAACTGTGCGCTGGCACGCACCGCGGTCTTCCCGGCTACCGGGTAGACCAGCGTCGCACCGCCCGCTGCATGAAGCTTGTATCCCTGCCCCGGACGCATGGTGCCTATCTCGTCGATGCCGAAGTCCGGGTAGTACACGCGCCCGGCGTAGTCCTTGACAAGCGTGATGTTTGATGCGACCGACTCAAGTGCATCACCAATTGCCATTTCCTGCGAGGCAAGGAACGGAATCTGGTTCCAACCTTCGCTCAGCGTAACGCCGGTCGATGCGTTTAGCGTCGACCCCGAAAGTTCGAGTGCAACGGCGCGATCTGCATAGACCTGGTACGACTCAAGTGGCGACCAGTCGCCGATCGTATTAAGCCCAGACTCCGGATGGAACTGCATACCGTTGCCGTCTTTGACCAACGTGATATCTGCGGCGATGTCTGCAAAAACGTCCGACATGTTCGGTGAGCTCGGCACGACGTAGCTCGACACCATGTTCCAGCCCTGGAGTAGCGGCACCGACTGAAGGTCGGCTGTCGGTCCGGAGCACCCGGCTCCGTCGCAGGGCACGATACCCTCCGAGAACCAGCGCCGCGCATTCACATCGCTCCACACGGCCATGACAACGTCGCCTTCGACGAGCTGAACGGCCGGCCAGACAACGAACTTGCCGTCGCCAACCTCATTCGGGCCCGTCGGATCGTTGCGCATGAACGTTCCGTTGACGTAGAAGTCTACCCCGCCGGTTGGATACACATTGCTCGGAATGACGGCTTCGGTCTCGACCAGCCCGACTCGAAGTTCATTCCACGAAATGGTGATGCTTACAGAGTCGGGAAGCGGGCCTGGATCCGGATCTGGATCAGGATCTGGATCAGGATCTGGATCTGGGTCTGGATCAGGGTCAGGGTCAGGATCCGTCGTTGTCCCGGTGACAAGGCTCTGCCACTTCGATCCGCTGTTCATGATGTTGTCGAAGTGAGCAGCAAGATCACGCAGGATGTCCTTATTGACCCCATTGAGCTTGTTCGCCCGCCAGACATGCCGATAGATGTTTGCGACCTGCTCTTCCTCATCGACCACAAATGTCGATGCGGGATCGATGTTGATCGTGTACGGTTGGTTCCACTGGTCGCGTATGTTGGCACCCGGCCAACCGCGGTCAACACATGGCTGGTTGGCGTAACCGCCAACACGCGCATCGTAGTTCGTGGCCAGCGGGTTCGACGCCATGGGCTCACAAACCTTGTTGAAGGTCGGATCCTCTTTGACATAGGCGTCAAAGAACGCGCGCATCTGCTCGAAGTACTTGTTGTAGAACGCGGCCATTCCGGCAGAGCTCACATCATCAAGCACGTGTCGGCTCTTGCGGTGGCTCGTCATGTAGACATCGCGACCGAGGAAGTAGGGCTGCAGGCCGTTCGGCGAGAAGCCGCGGTCGTAAGCAGCAAGCCCCGAGCTGTTGCGCGACAATCCATTCTCGCCAAAGCTCGAAAGGAACTGAACGTTATTGATCAGATTCGCGAGGTAGCGATAACCCGTGTTCGAGTGGGCAAAGTGCGAGATCTGGTATCCGTAGTCGTTCGGACCGGTTGAGTGTGCGGCGGGATAGCAACCGTAGTTCGCGTACGTCGCGACCTGGTACCACGAGTGGTTTCTCCAAAGCTCGCCACGGGCATCACCCTCGGGGCTGTACAGCCACGAGTTGTTCGGATCTGCCGCGCCTGCAAGGCGCCCGGCCATCTCGAAGAGCGTCCGCTCCATGCGGGTCCAGCCGCGGCAACTTCCAAACGTACCGTCGTTGTTCTCGTCGAACAGTTGCGAGTGGTCATCCTGATAGTCGTACCCGGACATCACCTGCCCCTCAAGGAGCGGCATAAACATCGAACGAATGCCGTCCACTGTCGAGACGCTCTTTTGCTGAACTGTCGAACCAACGTTGATGTTGTTCCAGTTCCGCTTCATCTCGTAGGTATAGACGCGGCCCGTGTTGTACAGTGATTCGAGATTACCGGCACGTGCGTCGTCTAGATAGTCCTGGAGCAGCGGGCCCCAGGCGCTCTCACTCTCAGGCTTGTAGTCGATCAGGTGCTTGATCGGCAGCCATGCATGCCACGAAGGCATGGTGATAGCAATCGGGATGTCGTAGTAGTTGAACGGCCGATCGTTGTTGCCGGGCTCGTACTCATTCAGTACCCGAACGAAGTCAGCATGACTGTCAGAGTCGTAGTCCAACACCTCACACGAGCCGAACATCCATATATGTGAAGGCGACTTGGAAAGGGGCTGCCCCGTAATGAAGCTGTTTCCCGGCTGGTACGGTTCGCACCAGGGATAAGCCCGTTCCTCTTTCACATCGCCGTCAATAACCCACTCATACGACCGGATGTACGCGGCTATGTCCTGTGATTCTGCCACCGATTTTCCGCGAGCGCGTCCCACCTCAATAATGGTTGGGTTCTCGAGTTGCCACAACTCGATGTCACCGCCGTGGGTTGAGTGGCAGTCGGCGCATGAAGCGCGCGTGCCCGAAAGACTGCGTTCGTTGTAGAGTGCTTTACCGCGTGCAATTGCGGCGGGATCGCCCAGCTTCCCACCCAGACCATCGGCTTTCCACTCTTCTGTGCCGTACTCGACAAACGCAACGGGCGACGACACGTTATCAAATCGAAGCTGCTTGCCGTACGAGCGCCACCAGTTGACGAGGCCGTCGCCATTCTGCGAGACTTCAGAGCGCGATACAAAATCGATCCAGCGGACGCGATAACCGTGGCCGTGGTCGATCCAGATAGGATCGGTCCCTGTCGGCACAGTCATTTCGAAGACGAGCGTGTTTTCGCCGACACGAAGCGGGTTGGAGCCAGACTTCCAATCAGACGGCAGATTGAAGAGCGCTCTGTGGTTACGATTGCTGTTGTTGGCGAAACACCCCTGAATTGCTTCGCGCGAGGCACAGACCGCCACCGACGATTCCTGAAACACAATCGGCGTCTTGGCTGTCCCGTTGTCGAGCCATACGCGGCCCTTGCGGGCATACGCGACGTTGTTCAGGTATAGGAAAAGCTGATCGACGTTTGTCGTCGAGAGCGTAAACGTCGTTGACGTTGTCGCCGTCTGGTCATTCGAGGCGAGTACGAGAATCGGAAACTCAAAAGGTGCTTCTGAGTCCGCAGCGGCCTGGCCTGTCGCATGCCCGCTTACGGGGCCGACGGGCGCTTCGCCGGTGGGATCACCTGGAGTTAGACCGTTTGCATTTCCAACCGATTCCGTCTCTGCACTTTCGAAGCTCGATGCGCTCAGGACGAGCACGAGGAGCACCACTGCTACGGAGGATCCTGCTCGATTCATGTAATCACTGGTACTGGAACCGCCATACCGCACGACCGGGTGGGCAGGACTAACGCGGCGTTAATCCTGTCGCGAATGTCGAAGCGTATGTTCGCGTGGGTGGCGCGACGGCGACGATTCAGCAAGGCTATGTGGGGTTCTGCAGCCTGGCAGCATCCGGTGGGACGGATGCGGGCACCGCTACACAAGGTGGGATTGCGAGCCCTGATCAACGGGCTGATCTATGGGCCCATTACAGCGGTGTATATCGTCCGTAAAAGTATTGTTCTTAAAGGTTTGACGAAACCGTACTTAGCCAAGTTCACGCAGTCTCCCCGAAGTAGAATCAAGGCCTTTCATTCACTCTGGCGGGTAACCGATTCTGCCTCAACGACATTCCGAATCGGGACCCCCGAGGCGACGCCGGAGCGGTCGGTAGTGCCTGTCGTTGCATGTCAAGATTCCCGTACGATTTTACCGTACATGCCCACCACGTCAACGGGTTCTCGAAGTCTCGGCGTATACGATAAAGACGCGTCCAAATGATCCGATCGCTCAAAGTGTATGGGGTGTACATTGGCATCGCTGTAACGAATACAGTGTCCGCCCCCCACCAGCGACTCTGACCCTTCGATCTGCTGTGCCCGATCTGCGTTGCTCGATCTGCGTTGCTCGATCTCCAAAGCCTGAGATATCGTGCCTGACGCATCGTGCTTAATCTACCGTGCTTGACCTACTATTCTTGACACACCGCGCTTGATATACTGTGCTTGACATCCTGTGTATAGTGACCGGCGGAGCCGGTGATGGACGGCGGGCCCGACGTCTTCTGGGTGCTCTCGACGCCGATGTCCAATATTATGATGTCGATAAGTCGCGACCGCGCCGCGAGAGCTCCCGAGAAATCTGGCAGCTCCTCTCCGCAAAGCAGTACGACCTGGTCATGCAGGAAGGTACCGGCATCGCCGGCGGTGCAAACCTGATCCGCGCCGCGCGAACACGCGGTCAGCGCTACGTCGTATCCTCTGGAGACCCGATCGGCGGATTCTTTCACGTCACCCGCGGACCCCTGTTTGGCCGAGCCTTCAGCCTCTATGAACGCCTCCTCTACCGCCACTGTGATGCGTTCATCGGCTGGACCCCCTATCTGACGGGCATGGCCATCAAGATGGGCGCACCTCGCGGCGTCACGATTGAGGGCGCCGTCGAAATGGAAACGTTTGTCCCGTACGAGGCGGACAAGATTCGCGCGCTTCGGGCGAACCTCGGGATCCCCGCCACAGACACCGTGCTTGGCGTCGTCGGAAGCCTGCAGTGGAACCCGCGCCACGCATACTGCTACGGACTCGAACTGGTTGAGGCTGCCAAATATCTGTCACGGTCAGATGTCACCATGCTCATTGTCGGCGACGGCAGTGGACTTGGCGAACTACAAAAACGCGTTCCGAATGATCTCGCCAAACGTGTGGTGTTTACGGGCCGTGTAGATCAGCAAGGCGTTGTCGATATGCTTAACGTCATGGACGTCGGGCTGATTACGCAGACGCTGGATGGGCTCGGCAGCTACAGACTGACGACGAAACTGCCCGAGTATCTTGCCACGGGGCTACCCGTCGCCATGAGCCCGATACCCGGCTTCTACGACTACGCGTCTGAGGCCGGATGGCCACTCCCTCCGTATCACCCGGCGAGTGAGCAGTTTCACCGGGGGCTTGCCACGTGGATTGACGGAATCGATGCATCCGACATTGCCGCCAAGTCGGCACGCGCGCGCGAGGTTGCCGCGGCCCGCTTTGACTACGAGGACCTGACACAGCGGTTCGCTGTGTTCATCAATGACCTCGTGCAACGACAGCCTGCCCCCGAGGCGCTGACCGCCTAAGAACGTGCTGTTTAACTCGGTCGAGTTTCACGTATTCCTGCCGCTTGTCGTCGCGCTGTATTTCGCGACACCACACCGCTTCCGGTGGGTCCTGCTCCTCGGCGCGTCATACTATTTCTATGCCGCCTGGAAAGCAGAGTATCTCGTCCTGATTATTGCGAGCACGCTCGTCGACTACTGGGCCGGATTGCAGATGGCAAAGCGCGAACAGACGCGGCGCCGTCCGTTTCTGCTCGTCAGCCTCGTCTCGAATCTCGGCCTGCTTTTCTTCTTCAAGTACGCCAACTTCTTCGGATCGTCGGTTCAGGCCACGCTCGATTCGATCAACGTCTTTGCCGACGTTCCGATGTTCGACCTCCTGCTACCGGTCGGCATCTCGTTCTACACGTTCCAAACGCTGTCGTATTCGATCGACGTGTACCGCGGCAACGTTGATGCTGAGCGACACCTCGGTCGTTTTGCGTTGTACGTCAGCTTCTTTCCGCAACTTGTCGCAGGACCGATCGAACGGTCTTCCAGCCTGCTGCCACAGTTTCGCAAGGACCACCTGACGGGCAACAGATTCGAGTTTGATCGGATGCGCCAAGGCCTCACACAGATCGCGTGGGGTTTCTTCAAGAAACTTGTTATTGCTGACCGCCTTGCCAT
>JAUIJQ010000409.1 GCA_030431165.1 Rhodothermia bacterium
CATCGTCGTGGCGGCCGGAACATCGTCGCGCATGCCCGGCAAGAACAAGTTGCTGATCGACATCCGTGGCAAACCAATGGTTGCGCACGTTATCGACGCGCTACGTGAAAACGCCATCGACACCAGATCCGCGATTCAGCATGTAATCGTGGTCCTCGGCTTTGAGCCCGATCGCGTGCGTGACGCGCTGCTTTCTGATCCCGACGTTGACAGCGCAGCAACCAACGGCAAAATCGACTTCACGATCAATGACACGTACGCTGAAGGCCTGGCGTCATCCGTGCGTGCAGGGGTACACGCGGCTGACAGGTACGAAGACAAGCCATCCGGCGCGACACAAGGGCTCGGCTTCATGTTCTGCCTGGCCGACATGCCGTACATCACGGCCGCTGAGTACCGCCACATAGCAAACGCGTTCTGTGACGCCGTGCGTATCGACCCGCAGGCTATTGTGGTTCCATACCACAACCAGGTCCGCGGCAACCCGGTTGTCCTGTCGTCAAGCTATCGAAGCGTCATGTTGTCACTTCGAGGTGATACGGGTTGCCGTCCGATCATCAAGCACAACCCGGCTCACGTTTCAAGGATCGAAGTGTCGACGGACAACGTTCTCAGGGACGTTGATACGCCGGATGGCGTTTGCTGACTGACGGCTGTGGGTGTCCGTAGGCGAACAGCGGTGTCCGGTTCGTGGGCAGCGCGCCGGCGTGGGAGCCACGCTGTGGCCGCAATTGTGCGCCTATGCCCCACTACAGAGCCTCCAACGGCCCGGGCACGGAATTGGGTGTTGGTAACCCGAATACCTCCGCCTTGAATAGCAGTATGTTCTCGAACTACTTGAAAGTCGCACTGCGCGCGCTCGCCCGTCAACGTCTGTACTCGGCCATCAACGTCCTCAGCCTGGCCGTCGGTATTGCGTTTTGCGCGCTCGTCTTCCTGCATATCCGGAGTGAGTGGAGCGCTGATCGTTTCCACAAAAACGCGGACAACATCTATCGCGTTTACCGCATCGAGAACCGGGCAAACGGTACAACGAAATTGTCAGCAGGCGTCTCAGCGCCGCTGGGAACGGTAGTCCTGGACGAGGTGCCAAATGTTGAGCACACGGTTCGCATGCGACGCGGGCAGGCCCAGGTGCGGCTCAATGATGACGTGCGGGTGGAATCAATTCTGTTTGCGGATCCCGCCTTCTTCGACATGTTCACGTTCCCGCTGAAGTCCGCCGGCGTGACGCCGCTCCAGTCGCCCGATGATGTTGTCCTCAGCGCCGCGGCTGCCGAGCGGATGTTCGGGGACGAGGACCCTACCGGCCGCGTCATCGACATCCGACTGGGCGACGACCCGCAGTCATTTACGATCGCGGGCGTTGCGGCCCCGATTCCGTCAAACTCCAGCATCGCGTTTGACTTCGTCGTTGCTTATCAGAACTGGCCGGGGTACGCCCAGGCATCCGAAAACTGGAACGCTTTCAACTCGGCCGTTTATGTCGAGCTCGGCACCGCATCGCAGGAAAGCGCGGCACAGGCACAGCTCGACCTGCTGGTTGATCGCTACTACGGCGCGATGATTACGGAGGCTCAGAACGCAGGATGGTTGGTCGCCGGCAGCGAGGCATTTGACCTGCAGCTTCAGCCGCTCCGAGAGGTCCACTTCAGCGAAGGCTTTACCAACATGGTTGCCAGCACGCGAAGCGCCGGCAGCCTGTATGTGCTTGCCGGGATCTGCCTCGTTGTACTCCTGCTCGCCTGCGTCAACTTCATGACGCTTGCCGCCGGACGTGCGGGCGGCCGAGCCCGCGAGGTTGGCGTGCGCAAGTCCCTGGGCGCATTGCGGGGCCAGTTGACCACCCAGTTCTTCGCGGAGGCGCTCCTTCTTGCGGGCATCGCCCTTGTCTTCGGCATCGGCCTCGCCGTAGTCGCCTTGCCACAATTCAACGAACTACTCGCAATCAGCGTTACGTTCGCGAGCGTCGATGCCCTCTTTGTTGGTGGGATGATTGTACTCACGGCGATCAGTGGTTTACTCGCGGGTGCCTACCCGGCGCTTGTGCTCTCGCGCGTTCGACCAGCGGAGGTGCTCAAGGGCAGACTGAATCTGCGCTTTGGCCTGTCGTTTACGCAGGTCCTCGTCGTAGTGCAGTTTGCGATCTCTATCGGGATGATCGCGTGCATGCTCGTGATGTACGGCCAGCTCGACTTCCTCCAGTCAAAAGACCTCGGATTCGACGAATCGGGCGTCGTTGCGATTGACCTGCAGGCCGGCCAGACTGACGAAGAAATGCTTCTGGAACGTTTCCGGCAGCAACTCGGAACGGACGCCGCATCACTCCAGGTGACCGGCGCCTCGTACGGGTTTGATGGCGGATGGTCTCGGTTTGTAATGACTGAAAACGAGCGCCAGGCGATCGTCTACAATATGCGCATCGATCCCGAGTACCTCGGCGCGATGAACATTCAGCTCGCGTCTGGACGCAACCTGTCTACAGAGTTCGGAAGTGACGCTGAGCAGGCTGCGCTTGTAAACGAAGCGCTTGTACGAGCCTTTGGCTGGGACGAACCAATCGGACGTATTCTGCCGGGCTTTGAGGAAGAAGGCGTGGTCATCGTGGGCGTTGTCGAGGACTATCACTTCGAGTCCCTGCGCGACGAAATTGCGCCGGCAATGCTGCATATGAACCCCGCGCTCGGGTCCGTGAACCATGCGCTCATTCGGCTACCCGGCCAGGACGTGGCGACCAACCTCGCACGCATCAGAAGTGCCTGGACGGCGGTGGCACCTGACCAGCCGTTTGAATACGCATTCCTCGACGCTCGCCTCGCTGAACGATACCAAGCGGAACGACGGTGGACACTGATTATCCAGACATCCGCGGTCTTTGCACTGTTGATCGCTTGCCTTGGGCTTTTCGGGCTAGCCGTTCTGAGCGTGGAGCGACGTCGCAAAGAGATCGGCGTACGCAAGGTCCTCGGTGCGACGGCAACGCGTGTTGTCCTGCTTCTGTCCAAAGACTTCGCAAGGCTGGTTGGGATCGCGTTCCTGGTCGTAACGCCAATCGCCTATCTCATCATGACGCGATGGCTGGACGGATTCGCCTATCACGAGAGCCTTGGCGCGGGATCGTTTATTGTCGCAGGCATCATTGCCCTCTCCGTGGCCCTGCTGACGGTGAGCGTACAATCGATACGGGCGGCGTTGAGAGACCCGGTGCGGAGTCTGAGGCAGGAAGCGTGAGGTAGGACGCAGACTGCCTCTGCCTGCTGCTGACTGCCTCGCGAGCTTCTCCGACGACCTGTTGTACCGTCGTCAACGCGCGTTGCTGCGGCGTCTGGTCAGAGGTAAAACAATTCCGAGAACCAAGCCGAGCTGGAAAGCGGTTTCCCAATCAACCACGCCTACACCGTGCGCGATCAGACTGTAGACGTAGGTAACCAACGCCGCAACCACAAACGCCATCGGAATCGTGAACGCGATATCACGAATTACATGACGTGTGTTCATGTTCGGGTCTCCTCTCTGTACAAATTCCCTCTGCTTTGAGGATTTACAGTCGCCGTCCAGGTCGCGGGCTGGCAACAAAGAGTGAATCGGCCATCTCGGCTATGGCGTCGCGCATATGCAGCCTGGCAAGCCAATCAGGAGGGATTCCATCCTCGCCGTAGAAGGCGCCGGCGACCTGGCCGCACACTGCGGCAGTTGTATCAGCGTCACCTCCGAGATTTGCGGCGGCAAGAATTGCGTGACGAAACGAATCCGTCTTATTGAAACACCAAAGCGCGGCCTCGAGCGACTGAACGACATAGCCCGTGCCTGCTATTTCGGATTGAGTCTTGTCCCTATACGCTCCAACTGCAACCTCATCGATTCGCTCAGGAAGAGACTCCAGACCAG
>JAUIJQ010000410.1 GCA_030431165.1 Rhodothermia bacterium
CTCGTAGTACCCGTCAAGCGTCATCGTGGCCATCGTCGGATTGCCCAGGGAGTCGGTGCCAGGTAGCCCGATCAGCGCGGCGGGATGATGGAGCCACTCGTCACGGGCCTGATCGGGTGCCTCACCGGCGGGCCCCGACACCACCTCATAGTATGCCTTTATCACGGCATCGATGTTCGCTACATCTGCCGGATCGTTTGATGTCTGCCCCCACGCTGACGATGCGAGTAGCATGATGGCGGTTGATGCAACCACTTTGGCTGTAGTCCTGTAGTATGTTTGCATTGGCCGGCGCCGAAAGCGCGGGTGGTTAGTCGAATAACATCCGGATATCGCCATTGACAGGCGGGAAGGGACAATACCCAAAGTTCACCCGAAGTGCTACGCTCTGGCGCGTTGCACAGGCCATAACGTTAGTGGTGACGCTTGCGCTGGTCTATGCGCTGGTCGTTACTCCAGAATCCGCCCTCGGCCTGTTGTGGAATGTTGCGATTCCCGTGCTTCCCGCGACCTTCCTCGTAACACCAATTATCTGGCGTAGCATCTGCCCGCTGGCAACGGCTAACATGCTTTCCAACGGACTGGTGGGGCGCCGCCGCCTTGGACGCAAAGCGGCCCGTTCGGCAGGCCTGGTAGGTCTGTTTCTACTGGCCGTTCTTGTGCCGGCGAGGCTCATCCTGCTGAATGACTCCGGTATCGTCATGGCGGTCCTGATTGCGGCACTCCTGATTGGAGCGCTTGTAACGGGGGCTTTCTTTGACGCAAAAGCGGGCTTTTGTAACGCCGTGTGTCCCGTTCTCGCTGTCGAGCGCCTGTACGGGCAACGACCATTGCTGAACGTCAGAAATCCGAGATGTCCGGACTGTACCCTGTGCACGAGTCGCGGCTGTATTGACCTGGCTGCCGACAAAGCGCTTCGCCACGCCATCGGTCCGAAGACCTCCGGCCACAGGTGGTTGTTGGAACCATACGGCGTGTTTGCGGCAGCTTTTCCAGGCTTCGTTCTCGGATACTTCAGCACCGACGGTGTTGTGGCGGGCGGATCGTACCTGTCTAGTGTGATATCGGTATACGGTTCGGTTATTGGGTACGCGCTCTGTTCGTGGATCGTTGTGGCTGCCGGGGTGCGTCTCCTTCGGATCCGATCAGGGTTTGCGCTCCCGATTCTGGCTGGTCTGGCTGCAGCTATCTACTACTGGTTTGCTTCAGTCACTACCGCAGGTTACCTGGGGGGAGGCGAGTCAGATATCGTCGCGATTCGTGTCGCGGCACTGGCGCTCATCGCATGGTGGCTACTGCGTGGGCTGCGCGCCGCTAATCGTCGTCGGGATGCGCCGGTACCCGGTGCTGTCCCGGTTGCCATGGAGGGCCGACCCGGCGACGCGATCATTTGACTGCAACACGCGAGTCCGTTAAACTCTTTCTCCTTTGACCCTCCAAGAGCCCGCCATGCATCACATCCTCGTAATGAACTCCAAAGGTGGGTGCGGTAAGAGCACGCTGGCCACCAACCTCGCTGCGTACTTCGCGCAGGAAGGCTACGAAACAGCGCTTGCCGACTTTGACCCGCAGCAGACCAGTCTGGACTGGCTGCGGAGACGCCCTTCGGATCGCCCTGAAATTTCAGGACTTGCGGCATATGACGAGGGGCTCAAGCACTTGTCCCGTCGCACCGAGTACCTGGTGATGGATGCGCCGGCGAGGTCCCACGGCAAGGAGGTCGCTGACCTGGTAAAGCGGGCCGACACGGTAATCATTCCGGTTCTCCCGTCGCCGATTGATATGGCCGCCACGACGCGATTTGTTGACGAGTTGAAGGACACGGCAACGATCAAGAAGAAAGGCGCAAAGATTGGTGTGGTTGCCAATCGGGTCAGGGAAAACACCAAGGTGTTTGGCGAGCTGGACGAGTATCTCGAGGGAATCTCGCGGTCGAAGTATGTCGCGGTTCTTCGGGAAGCGCAGAACTACAATCGCGCGTACTCGCGTGGGCTTGGAATCCACGAGCTCCCGGAATACCTGGCCTGGCAGGACTGGGACAGGTGGGAGCCGATGCTTGAATGGCTCTGGAGTAAGTCCAGCCGGCCAAAATAGGGCCACGTGACAGGTCAAGGCATCGAGGTCAGTTCGCTGCCCGGGCCGTTCAGTCCCGTCGCGTGCGGCCCCGTCGGAACCAGTACAGCGATACGGGGATTCCCGTCGCGACAAAAGAAATGTCAACGAGGGAGTTGCGCCAGTCGAGTACGGCACGGGCGACGAGTAGCGCAACCAGGCCGAGAAGGTACACGGCGGGCAGAATCGGATAGCCGGGCATCCGGAACGCATTGGCTTCTCCAGCTTCGGTTCTGCGGAATCGGAAGAGCGCAACGGCTGTCATGCTGTAGAATATCAGGATGGCGAAGACCATCCCCGCTGCGATATTCTCGAAGGACCCGCGGAGAACCAGGATGACGGATGCCCAGACGCCGTGCGCGATAATTGCCCTCGACGGGGTCTGGAAGGTCGGATGGATATGGTCCAGCCACTTGAAGAACCGACCCTCGGCCGCCATCCGATAGTAGACGCGGCTCGCTGACATCGTCGTTCCATTGACGCTCCCGATCGCCGAAACGATGGCCAGGAGAGCGATCGCACCCGCGCCGATTGGGCCAATCATCAACGTCGCAACGTCGGCGGCCGGCGTGGATGTCCCACGCATCCCGTCCATCCCGAGCACGTAGTGGTAGATCGTGATCGTGGTCCAGTAGATCGCGATGATGAGGCTCAATCCGATGATCATGCTTCTAGGGATCACCGACCGCGGGTTCTTCATTTCGCCCGCTACATATCCGACACGGTCCCAACCGGTGTGCGTAAACACGATCAGCATCAGCGCGGCCACCACGTTCGTCGCCGGCGGCAGCCCGGTCGTTGGTTGAAGCTCTGACCCAAGCATGTTCGGTATTCCGCGCAGTAACAACAGGCCGCCGGCCGCGAACACCAATAATCCGAACACCTTGACGAGTGTGGTGATCTTCTGGAAGCCGCTTGCACGCTCAACTCCCACGTAGTTCAGCGACGCAATTGCCGCGACAAAGACGAGTGCAACGCCGATCTTGGCGGTAGGTGACAGGGCGACAAAGAACCCGACGTAGTCAGCGGCGATGAGCGACAATCCTGCCGTCGGGCTTGTCCGGATGATAAACAGCTGCGCCCATCCGAACAGGAACGCCGCCCGTCCGCCAAATGCGCGGGCGATATACACGTATTCGCCGCCCGTTTCGGGGAATCGCGTACCGAGTTCCGCATACACGAGTCCGCCGACGAGTACGAAGAGCCCGACCGCGATCCATGCGACGAGAATGCCCTGAAAAGACCCGAAGTAGCCGGCAATCAGCGACGGGGTCGAGTATATCCCGGAACCGATCGTGATACCGACGAGCAAGGCGATGCCGTCTGAGACGCGCAGCGACCTACGCAGATCAGTTGCCGGTTTTCCATCAGGCATGCGGCCTCGGGTACCGCGCGGCAGCGCCTACTGCAGCGACTTGAAGTACTCGTGCAGCGCGACGACCTCGTCGTCTGTGTACGACGCGAAGTAGCGAGACGGCATCATTCGGTGGAGTTCATTGCCGGCAGCACCGAGACCGCGTCTCACAGCGCCGTCAAACATGTCGAAAGGCCACGCGCCCGCTGCGCTTCCGGCCTAAGGAAGAGTTTTCCTCGCCGGGCAAGATTGCATTGCAAGAACTCAAAGGCGGGACGATTCTAATAGCGGTGCCGGAGCAAAGTAGCGATGAAGGGCTAGGGAATGGGCAACGGATCAGTTTGATCAAGTTGCCGAAAAACAGTTGAACGATTGATGAGGATAAGGGGGGGAGGAAAGTCATTAGTCAGCGTACTGA
>JAUIJQ010000411.1 GCA_030431165.1 Rhodothermia bacterium
GGCCGAGAACACGTTGTACGTCATGGTGTCACTCGAACAGCACAGCAGCCAGGAGGTCGCAGTACTGATTGATGTCGTCGAGACGGAGTCGGCCGAGACCGGGCTGGTGACAGCGGATGCTGAAGCGATGGGACGGGATCTCGAGGAGTACGGGCGCACGGTGTTGGTCGGATTGTTCTTTGACCACGACAGTGCCACGTTGCAGCCTGAGTCAGAGCCAGCCCTGTCCGAGATTGCCCGCCTTCTGGCGAGTACACCCGACAAGACCTTCTATATCGTCGGGCACACGGATGCTACGGGTACATACGCTTACAACATGCAGCTTTCAGCAGATCGTGCCGAGGCCGTGCGAATTGCGCTTGTCAACGATCACGGCATCGACAGCGCGAGGCTGCAGTCTGCCGGCGTTGGTCCGTTGTCGCCTGTGTTCTCGAATGGCAGCGACGCCGGGCGTGCGGAGAACCGGCGCGTCGAGTTGGTTGAGAGTCGTTGAGAATCGTTACGGCGGCTCACGCCGCCTTAATCGTTAGGAATCGTTACGCGGGCTTCGCCCGCTGATCGTTAGGAATCGGTGCGAACGCCGCCGCCGCGTCGCCTCATTCGCTGGATGCTTACCCTCCGACGCTGATCGTCGTACTGACTGCCGTCGGCTGACACATGGGGTGCGGACTCGATTCCATAATCCCGGCCTCATGTCCAACGATTAGACCATAGAGGCGACGAAGTCGCCGAACAATTAAGGTGGCCGCAGGCCACCGTTGCCATCAAGCGGCGCCAGCCGCTGCAACGATCAGGCGGCGCTAGCCGCCGTAACGATTCCTAACGATTCCTAACGATTCCTAACGATTCTTAACGATCAGCGGGCGCAGCCCGCGAAACGATTCGTAACGATCCAAACGCACTACCACACGACAATCTTCGGCTCTCGCGTCGTCGCCTGGATCGAGGCCCGCAGCGTGCCGACCTCAACCTCCCACAGGTTGCCCTCGCGGTTCACCGATACCGCCGGGGCCGCAGCGGCGGCCTGGCCGTTTGAAGCGCTCCGCGTCGTCAGGACGGTCAGAATCTGATGGTCAAGTGCAGCCGGCGCGTGGACCTCAACACACGGGAAGTCGCCCACGTCTGATGGTACATCGAGTCGGCTCACGCGCGGACGCGCCTCCCCGGGCGTGGTCTCAAGAACCGACGACTCACCCGTGACCGCAGACCAGACGTGCCCGTCCAGTACGGCGCTCGGACGGCTGATGCGGAAGGTGGATCCGTCAACGGCTACGCGGCCGTTGCCATCGGCATTGTCCGGATACCAGCGGATGTCCACCGTCTGCGGCCGATACCGCAGCGTGACCTCGTCAAGGACGAGTACAATATCCGGCTTTGCAAACAGAACCGTGCGAAGTACCTGGTGGGCGTGGTAGTTGTCGAGGATGTATGCGGCAGACGCATCACTTGTCCACCAGACGGTGTCGCCGTGGTCCTCGTACTGGAGGATGTTGGCGAACGCCTTGCTGTCGTTTGTCCCCTCGGTGCCGTCGAGGTATGGATGCCCGCGTCCGTCGACGAGCACCGCATTGTGCGCTTCCGTAAAGCGCATTCGCCATCCGGCGTGGCGACGGTCGTACGCGGCTCCGAAGTGGTCGTTCAGCAGACGCTCGCCGTGAGCCTTCAGGGTAATGTGATTGCGATCAGCGTGTTCGTGGTTTGCCGGGCCGCCGCTCTTGAAAGCAAGCACGGTGTCTTCCGGTTGCCATCCCGTGCGCGAAATGATCCAGTTCAGGTCATTCCGCTTGTTCAGTAGGGCGGCGCGAGGCGGGCTGCTTGGTGCGTCGGGCGTGTACCACAGCAGGTCGAAGAACCATCGCGGGTATCCGGCGTCTTTTGCCGCATAGCCGGCGAGCGTGTTGCCGGAGTAACTGCCCAACAACGAAATCGCACCGGGCGATACGCTGGTTCGTGCGTCACTGAAGTTCACGATGTCAGCCTCGCCGTTCGGCGTCTTGCCCATCTGCATCGTCTGGATGTACTCGATCATGCCGTCGATATTGACGAGCCCCAGCCAGTCAACGTCGCCGGCGAGCCTCCGATGGGCATTGATAAACGGAAGCATCGTTCGCAGCGAGTATGACAGGTAGCTGAGTCCCTCGAAGTAGCTGCCATCTGGCGAGATCAACTTGAGGAATCGCTGTCCCGAAGATACCGCGGCACTTAGCCACTCGTCGGCTCGGTCGTCGTGTCCCGCAAGTGCCAGCGCACCGAGGCCGAGCGCTCCCGTCGGCGCGGCGCGCAGATTGTTTGCACCGAGAATCATCGGCCAGCGCTCCATCGTGATGTCATAGAAGCCGGCGTGCTGTTCGTCAAAGTCCCAGCCCCGAGCCGTCTCCGGGTGGTCCATGTCATAGACCGTAGCGTAACACGGAAGACAGCCCTTTTCTGCTATTGCGTCGAGCAGCTCAGCATCAAGCGCTTCGCTAATTGCGTCTCCAAGGATCTCACGCGCAAGCAGAAGTCGAACCGTCGCAAAAGAGGCGCGCTGGATACCGAGGATCTCTGTCCCACCGTCACGGAAGTAATCCCAGTACGGGCGTGCGATGATCCGTTCGATGACTTCGAGCAATGCGCGTTCGCGACGCCGCGACGGCTCGACAAGTTGCACCATGGCGCTCTGCGACATGCCCCAGACAACCGCCTGAAAATCCCGGACGATGTCACCCGAAGACTCAAACTTGTCCATCGCGTCTGCAACAGCGCTGATCGGCGCAGCCGCCCACTCCTGGTACATGGCGCGCAACAGCGGCGTTGCGGCGTTTGCGCGGATGTGGGGAATGTCATCGACCTCGAAGAACAGTCGCCGCGAATTCGTGGCGCCGCCCGTCGCAGTTGAATGTGAGACCATCCGCTCAATGTCCCGTAACGAGCCCAGGGTGGACAAAAGCAACGAAGATCCTGAGAGCCTGATGAGTTCCCGCCGGGTCATACCTGTACTGCGTGTGTTGGGTGATCCTGTACTGCGAACGCTCGCGCGGCACACCTTCCGCACTCGTCGCGGAGTTACCGCACCAGGAACCCAACAGCGCTTGCCGGACTCCCTGCGACCCGAAAGATATACATCCCGGCCGGATGTGAGCCCGCCCGCCAGTGCGTGCCCTCAACAGTCTCCACGTGGCGTCCAAGCACGTCGAACACCTCGACAGATACCGGACCCGTGTTGGCTACACCCGTTATCGTAAATGTGACCACGTCGGTGAAGGGATTCGGATAAAGCGCAGTCACCATGGGTTCCGCCGAGGCAGTCGCGCCATTTTCTTCAACGGACACTCCCGCAGCGAGTTGGTACACGTGGAATCTGCCGACATCAGGAGTTTGCGGAGATCTCTGGGCGAGGTCATCCGAAGCAACAATGTGACTACCACTGACAGACAGGTCCCGACCAACAAAATCGTTCACCATCGCGTCCGTTGAGAAGAAGGAGTCGTGCGGCATCCAGGTGCCTGCCGACCGCACATACACGTGCACCCGGCCGGCACGTGACCCCGCGTTGAGCGCACCCGTCGCAAGAATATTGCGGTCCATCGAAACAGAATATCCGAAGGCGTCGCCCGTAAAAACACCGTCGGCCAGCTTCTGCGTGTGTGTCCACGATCCGCCATCGAAGCGATACATGAATACCGCCCCCGTTGCAAGCTGGCCGGTCCCGGTACCGGCGTCTGCGCTTGAGGCGCCAACGGCGATCTCGTCGCCGTCAACAGCAACGCTCTCGCCGAAGAACGCGTTGGCACGGGTAGCAGCGACGGGAAGATCCTCCTCGACCCACGTCGACCCATCGTGTCGGAACACCCAGGCGTTACCCGGGCTCTGGACGTTTACGTTGTACGTACGCGAG
>JAUIJQ010000412.1 GCA_030431165.1 Rhodothermia bacterium
GCGCGGCACCGTCGTTCTTGGAGGCGTACGACACATTCTTCCGATCAAACGCTGGAAGGGCGTCGATGTCAGCGCGGTACGCAATCGTTGGTCCGGGTTGAGTACCCTGAATATCGACGTATAGCCCTGTGCGGGCGATCGGGCCCCGCACCGTGAGTCCAGCATCAGTAAGGAGGGCGGCTATGAACCGCGAGGTTTCGACCTCCTCAAAGCCGACCTCGGGATGCTGGTGCAGATGCCGCCGAATGGTGCGCAGGAGCGTGGCGAAATCATCCGACGACACGCCGTCTACTTGTCCTACTTCAATCTGCTCAAGTGCGGTTGCGGTGGGTGCGTCCACGTCACTTCTCCTGGTCTGCTTTGGTCAGCTGGTTCACCCCTGATTTTCGACCGCTTCAGTCATTCGTAAACAGGCTGTCGAAGCGAGCGAGCATTTTGGCTGCTTCATCACGAATGTCAGATGCTGAGCGATGGTCGTCACGGTGTCGCATTACAATGCCTTCCAACAGTGTGTCGCGATCTTCTTCGCTCGCGTTCGCTAGTTCCCAGTAATCCGCTACTCGCTCCATGATCGCCTCCAGCGCATCTGGATCCTCTAGCAGCGTCGGGTCGTCCATCAGCGGCTCACCAAAGAGGGCCAGCGTCTCGAGGTCTGGCTGATCGCCGACCTCCATCATTGACGACTGCCGTCCCGGTTGCATACTAACGTCTATCTCGCCGACGAGTTTTGTCCACTGCAACCGCATGCAGTCCACCAGGAGCAGGAAGTCGGCCTCTTCGTGCGGCAGTGGCTCAGCACCGATGAAGTAGGACTTCAGTTCGGGCAGGAAGCGCTTGCGCGTGTGCTCGTCGAGCGTGAAATAGCTCCAGAACATCTCTGCCGCGGCGAGCGCCGCCGAGTACGTATCGAGGAGTTGCGCGTCGTCAGGAATAGAGTTTGGCAGCCGCCAGTGGTGTGGCTCCACGTCAAACAGTTCCAGGAGCGGCTGGGAAAAGCGCGCGAGGTGTTCAAATCGGATTCCGCTCGACTCGTTCAGGTAGAAGGAGTAGGAGTCCCGGGAATCGGTCGGATTCGAATCCTCGAACATAGCGTGCGCCTTGCGTGACGTCTTCTGAGACATGGTGTCGAAGCGGTCGAAGATAAGAGGCTCGGCCGACGATTTCATACGAGGCCGTTTCTCTTGCGGAGAAACCACTCGAGCGTGAGCAAAACGACAAGTACGGCAAGGAATACGTAACGGCGCCAAAGCTCAGTTTCGCGGGACGCGTATTCGATTTTCGGCTGAAATCCATCCATTGCGCCAAGGATCTCGTCGAGCCTGCTCAAATCGGCCGGGGCAATGACGCTCCCGCCCGCACGGGCCGCTATCTGTCGCATGAGCTGCGGGTCGGCCCGCGTTTCTTTGAATTCGAGTGCCAGGTCGCCAACGACAAACGAACCCTCGTCCCGGCCAAGCTCAACGCCGTCGCTTGACGCCGTTGCCTGATACGAATAAGAACCACCGGGCAGCGCGTCGGTCTGCAGCGTATAGCGCCCGTTGCCTGCCGCGTCCATGGCAAACGGGAAGACGCGGCCATCCGGGGAACGCACGTCAATCTGGACCGCGGCATCAGAGACCGGCTGCAGGCTTTCGTCGTAAACCTGGCCCGAGAACCGGATCCTGTCAGACGCCGCGAACGTCGTCGCTGAAGGCTGGACGCGAACCCGTCGATCGTCGTTCTCGACGGTAAGCCAAGTCACGGCATTACGCAGAAGGTCGGGCCAAACGGCATCGTACGATTCGAGATCTTCTGGAAGGTTGTGCCAACGCCACGTACCCGCAGCGAGAAGGACCGCCGAACGACCACTCGGATCCTGGCGTACTGCAAGCATCGGGTCCGGCAGGTTTGTACCACGAATGCGTGCCGACGCCAGCAAACGGGCTGAAGCATTTAATCGCCACGACGTTGCGTTGTACTGCACAGGGGGCATCCGATCCCAGTCTGTCTGCGAGAGATCAACCGACTCCAGTACGGGGTGGGCGCGACCCTGATTTGTAACGTTCAGCGTAGCCTCGAGAAAATCCGTTCTGATCGTCGATGTCTGGACCGGCAGTCGGTCGCCGAAGTAACGATTGAGCTTGGCGAGATCCGAGTCACGGGCAAGCAAGAACAACAGTCCCGTTTCGGGCTTGATTCTGGAAGCAACGGAGGCTGCGTGCTCAGACGGTACGCGGGCACCGGGATAGCCGGCGAGTATTACGAGGTCGAACTCGCCGAGGTCATCGGGCAGTGGCGCGCCATATTGCTCGGAAGCAGAGCGAAACACCGTTGTCGTAACGTCAACATCGGTGTCAGCATCCAGCAGATTGCGGATGGCAGTGATATCGGGTCCGGGCGCCGATCCAAGAATCAGGACCCGCTTCTTCGCGTCGAGAATCTGTATCGCCGACGTTTCGACGTTGTTGCGATACGTGGTTTCATTTGGGAGCCGCGTGACAGCCACCGTCATTCGTTTCAATCCGGGCGCGTCAGCCGTAAAGGAGAGGTCAACCGTAGCCTCGGTGCGAGGGCTGATCTGTATCGTCTGGGCATCCTGCTGAACCCCGTCGATTAGCAATGACACCGTAACGCTGGCCGCGTCAATCCCGTCCGCGCGCACCACGGCGCGTACCGGAAGCTCAGTGCCGAGGTACCCGATGTCGTTTGCAACGACCGAACGGACGTACAGGTCGCGTCGCAAGGTAGTGTCGCCAACCACTGTCGTCAGAACGGGCACGGGCGACCGCTCTGCAACAAAAACCGGATTACGTCCACTGTTGTGCTGTCCGTCAGACACGATGAGAACGGCACCGAGATTGTCATGCCTCGTGTCGTTCTGGACATGCTGCAACATGCGCGAGATGTCGGTGCGCTGTTGCGAGAAGAGGAGCGAGTCCGCCCACGAACCAGACACGGAAATGTCGCGAACATCTGACCCAAACCCGACGATTGATAGTCGGCCCGGGATTCGATCGGTTGGGACGGTGTCGAGCAATCGGCGCAGCGCCGTGATACGCGCCGTGTCGGCAAGTGCTGGATCGCCCGTTACGCTCAGGCTCTCACTTTCGTCTACCGCGATGACCAATATCGGGTCGGTGACAATGCTCTCTTCACGCTGTATGAGCGGCTCCGTCAGCAGAAAAAGAATCGTGGACAGCGTCAGAAACCGGATCGTGGGCACCAGCCAGCGCATTGCACCGGTCAGCGCGGGTACCGTACGGCGATACGTCCACCAGGTGAGGAGAGCGGCCGCAAGTAACGCGGGCACAATCCACCACAATGACTGACCAAAAGAGAGTTCGGACATGCGCTGGGAAGATGGGAGACGGTTCGTCTACCGAACGACGAGGAAACTAGTTGCGGTTTGTCTGCCTCCGGATGTGAGGACAACATGGTAGAGCCCGGTTGCAAAAGTGCGCGTGTCAATACCAATCTCGGCGCGACCACGCGCCAGCGTCCGCACGGGCATGTCAGCAACTGTGCGACCAAGCGCGTCGACTACGCGCATTTGAATGTTGTCCTGCTCGGCGGTCGCCATGACAACCACCGTGGCCTCGTCTGCTACCGGGTTTGGATAAACGCTTCTAATGGCGAAGATCGGTTCGGTGTCTGAGCTTCCGGTTCCAAGTGATCTGGCGTAGGTGGTAGCGGCGTCTGCATCTACGATACCCCAGCCAAGGTTATTGTCGGGGTCAGCCCACTGACTCGCCGTGGACCGCAGGATGTCCCGCACCTCGGTCGGCGTCAAGTCGGGGTTCACCTGCAGCATCTGCGCGACAACACCGGTGACGAGCGGGGCGGAGAACGACGTGCCTCCGGAGAGGGCATAGCCACCCGGGGTTGCAACCTGTACC
>JAUIJQ010000413.1 GCA_030431165.1 Rhodothermia bacterium
CCGGACTCACGCCCCCGTTGTTCAGATTGATCAGGGAGCGATCAACGGTGAACGACTGCTGGATTTCGTGCCAGAAGTCCTCGTCGCCGGCAAGCTCCTCGGGCGTTCCAGACACCCCCGCCAACGCCTCCAGGTGCCGCATTGCACCTCTGGGGTCAAACGTTGCGGCCGTGGCCGCAGCGGCGACGGGCGCACCTATCGTGCCCATAAACGAACGGCGGGTAATCATGGCATCCTCCTCGGGGCTGATTCCGGGTATGATAACCAATCGAGCGCGCAGCGGCCATATTCGGCCGTGCGGAATCCCGCGAGGCTGTTCTACGTCAAATACCCGCACCGTCCATCCGTCTGACCCTCTGACCCTCTGAAGCCGCAGTCCAGCAATCCGCTGACCAGCTGAAGCCGCTGAAGCCGCTACGTGCCCAAAGGCCGATCTGCATATCTCATCATCCTCGCAGCAATTGTTACGCTGGGCGTCGCAGGGATGCGCACGTTGCGCTCGCCATCCGCGAAAGAACGCGTCGAGACCCACAGAATTCGCGGGGTGACATTCAGCTCGCGGCGAGCCCCTGCCGACAGCACGATGCATCGACTCAGCGCCGTTGCACCGTCGCACGTTGCCCTTGTCCCCTTCGCCTTTCAACGGGGCGTAAGATCAACCGAGCTGCGCTTCAATCCGCAGGCGCGCTGGTTCTCTGAAAGCGATGACGGCATCCGGTCACTCACGGAGGAGATTCACGGTCGGGGGATGCGTGTGATCCTGAAGCCTCACATCTGGGTTGGCCGTAGCGACGAGGATGGTCTCTGGCGTGCTGACATCGGATTTGAGTCGGATGATGACTGGGCCACGTGGGAAGCCGGATACCGAGCCTACATCCTGCACCACGCAAACCTGGCTCAGTCGATAGGAGCGGACATGCTCGTCGTCGGGACGGAACTCCGTCGCTCAGCACTGGAGCGCGAGTCATTCTGGCGCAGCCTGATTGACGAGGTCAGGAGCGTGTACAGCGGCGAGCTGACCTACGCCGCGAACTGGTGGGAGGAATACGAAGACGTCGGTTTCTGGGACGCCCTGGACTACGTTGGCGTGCAGGCTTATTTCCCCGTTGGCTCCAGCGACAGCGCGTCGGTCAGTGAATTGCGCCAGGGCTGGCTACCGCACGTCGAACAACTCGAGCAGGTAGCTGAACGCGCCGGACGCCCGATTCTGTTCACCGAAATTGGCTACCGGAGTTACACCGGCGCAACTGAACGACCGTGGGAATGGCCGTCGCGTGAGCAAACCCGATCTGGTTCACCCGACTTCGCCGTACAGGAAAACCTGTATGAGGCGTTCTTTGGGAGCGTCTGGGATCAGAAATGGTTTGCCGGTGCCGTGCTCTGGCGATGGCACACCGATGAAGAGGCGCTGCGTCCGTCAGAACGGATTGGATTTACGCCGCAGCACAAACCCGCCGAGCAGGTGATCCAGCGCTGGTTCGGCCAGGAAGGCCGGCACTGAGACCAGTGCTACGCGTCGAGATCGATGTTTGAGTCGCGGAAGTAGATATCGCCCTCGAACATCTGATCAATTGCCATTTCTGTCGGCTCGTTCCGCAGCTCGTACTCCAGTGAGGTACGCAACTGCTCCTCCTGAAAGCGCGGATCTTCGAGCTCGGGCTCAAATCCTTCGAAGTAGGCAAGCTTGTTATCCAGCTCGGCCTTCAGCTTCGAGGAGATCTGTCGGGAACGACGGGACAACACGGCAATAGACTTGAAAATGTTGCCGCTGTGCTTGGCGAGCACTTCAACGTCGATGGTTTTGATGGCCATGGGAGGTGCCGGAACTGAAACGGATTATCTTGGACTGTCTGCCCGCTGTCTGACCGCGTCGGCTGTGGACCACGGTCGGCCGCCAGAACTTTCTGGCGTGCGAGCCTTATTACACAACGCAGCAATATACGGGTTCCGCCAACCATCGCGAAGTATCTCCCCATGCCAGGAACGTCCAGATTTCGCAGCATTCACCTCGTTTGCACCCTTGCTGTCACCGGTGGCTTATTGGGCTGCGGCCCGTCCGGCACCGTCCCTGATGCCGAAGACGAGATGGTTGAGTCGCTGTACATCGAGCCGCTGGGGCTTGGCGTCTCAGCCGCGATCCAGGACACGACGGCGCTGGTTTTCCGCACAGCCGAAGACTGGGAAGGCTTCCGCGACAATCTTCGGCCGCGCGGGCCTTTCAAAGAATCCGACTTTGAGCAGACGATGATCCTGGTTGCGGCCGTGCCCGCGCCCACGGGAGGCTACACGGTCGAGTTTGAATCGGTTGAGATCATCGGCGACGAGATCGTCGCTTCGTACGTTGTCTCAGCACCCGGATACGATTGTGTTGCGATCTCGGCGCTGACGCAACCGTTCCAGGTAGTTGCTGTCAGGCAGGTCGAAGGCAACGTGCGGTTTGTGCACCGCACAGAGACCGAAAGCTGCGAGACGTGATCAGGATCAGGCGACGGTTCCTTCGGGCGCTCCGGCCTGAAGCGCGGCAAGGTCTTTTCCGGCAAGCTCGGGATCTTCGACCCGAAGATCAGACTCGATGAGTCCGTCGCGGAGGCGAATGATCCGGCGAGCGTGCTGCGCGATGTCCTCCTCGTGTGTGACGAGGAGAATCGTATTGCCGTTGCGGTACAGGATTTCGAGAAGCTGCATGATCTCGTGTCCCGTCTTCGTATCCAGGTTACCCGTCGGTTCGTCAGCGAGCAGGATGGACGGATTCCCAACAAGCGCTCTGGCCACCGCAACGCGCTGACGCTGACCACCTGATAGTTCGTTAGGCTTGTGCCCGACACGATCACCAAGCCCGACGCTTTCGAGCGCTGCTCGTGCCACCTCTTTACGCTCCGAGCGACGCATCCCGGAGTAGATCAGCGGGAGCTCCACATTCTGCAGGCAGGTTACGCGCGGAAGCAGGTTGAACGTCTGGAAGACAAAACCGACCTCCTTGTTGCGGATTCGGGCCAGTTCGTTATCCGTCAGCTCAGACACCAGCTGATCATTCAGCCGATAGGTTCCACCGGTCGGTGTGTCCAGGCAGCCAATGATGTTCATCATGGTTGACTTGCCCGATCCCGAAGGCCCCATGATCGCAACGTACTCGTTGGCGTTGATGTCGAGATCAACGCCGGCGAGCGCACGCACAATCTGGTCCCCCATCGGGTACACCTTCGTGACGCCACGGAGTTCAATAAGCGCGTGATCTGACATGGACCGACCGTCTTGGTTGCGAGTGTTCGTGCGGGTAGCTGGCGCTTAGCGCGACGCAAACGCGTTCATCTCCTTCTCCTTGACCTTCTGGTCGGGACGAAGGGTGCGCGATACAACGCGATACGGACCGGTGATTACGCGCTCACCGCCAACGAGACCCGTGCGCACGTGAACGTGGGTATCGTCGGATATTCCCGTCTCAACTTCGACGAGCTGGGCTTTGCCATCCTCGTCGACAATGAAGACAACCTTTTTGAGGTCTTCCTGCACAGGCCCCGTCTGGCCGGATTCGGAATCTTCGGCCATATCTTCGGCCATGGCATCACCACTCGCGTCACCCTCATCCGCCCCTTCTTCTCCAGCGTTGTCGGCGCCAGCACGGCGCCTGCGATCCCGCTCGACCTGCGCCATGTCTCGGACCGTCACGGCCTGGATCGGAACGGCAACGGCGTCAGTCACCGTACGCGTGTAGATATCAACGGTGCCACTCATGCCCGGCCGGAACTGAGGCGTCTCGTCGGTGTCGGGCGTGACTTCCGCGCGAGAGATGCCGCCTTCAGCAGTGAGCACGTTGTGGACGTCAAGTACCCGAACTTTGACCGGGAAGTTGGTCACCTGCTGCTGCG
>JAUIJQ010000414.1 GCA_030431165.1 Rhodothermia bacterium
ATTGCAGACACGAATGTTCACCGTCTCGCGTGGCGGCTTCGACACACACTCAAATCAGGGATCGGTCAACGGGAATCACGCCAACCTCGTAGGCGACGTTGCATCGTCGATTGCCGCCTTCCTGGACGACCTTGCACAGGACGGACTAGATGACCGCGTCGTTGTGATGACGTTCTCCGAATTCGGGCGAACGCTCGGCCAGAACGGGTCTGGAGGAACCGATCACGGTGCAGGAGCGCCGCTGATGCTGTTCGGCAAAGGTATCGCCGGCGGCATCTACGGCTCCCAGTCAAACCTGATTGACTTGTACGGCGGAGACCCGCGTTACACGACCGACTATCGCTCGGTGTACGCCGACCTGCTGGATGACTGGTTTGGTCTTGAGGACGCCGTTGTCGATGACATTCTCGGTAGCACATACCAGCGAATGGGACTCGTTGGCAGCCCAATTAATGTGGGCGTCGGTAGGAGCGATACTCCAAGGACGTTTGCGATTTCCCAGAACTACCCGAACCCGTTCTCGAGCACGACTACCATTCAGTACGCTGTCGACGAAGCGGGGCCGGTGACGATCGATGTGTTTGACATGAGCGGTCGACGCGTCAAACAGCTTGTGAATCGTCACCATGCGTCCGGGCAATATGAAATGCAGTTCGAAGCGGGTCGCCTGCCGGCTGGTACCTACGTGTACCGCCTCAGCGCAAGCGGCGTCGCTGAGTCGCGTCAGATGACGCTAGTCAAGTAAACACCTACACAGAACGATGGACATTCGACGCGCCAACGGCCTGATGACGATCGCATTTGCCGCGATCCTCGGCCTGTCAGTTACGGGCTGCGACTTCATTGGCGGAGGCGACGATGCCTCGGCCGGCCCGGGCTTGTTCCCCGTCAAGATTGATGGAAGCTGGGGCTTCATCAATGCTGACGGACGAATCAAGATTCCGCCGCAGTTCGAGACGATCGAGCCATTCTCAGAAAACAAGGCTGCCGTCCAGGTTGCCGGCAACTGGGGCTACATCAACGCCGACGGAGCGATGTTTATCTCTCCGCAATACCGCGTTGCCGGAAAGTTTTCAGAAGGCCTGGCCGCCGTACGTGGCACCGACTTCGGAGCATCTTACGGATTCATTGACGAATCCGGCGCTGTGGTCATCCCTGCCGCTTTCGACCTTGCTCTTCCCTTCTCGGAAGGACTCGCCGCCGTGCGAATCGACGGGCAGTGGGGCTACATCGATCGAAGTGGCAACATGACGATTGCGGCTGAATACAGCGATGCGCAGCAGTTCTCGGAAGGACTCGCCGCCGTCGAAGGACGAGACGGCTGGATTTACATCAACCGAAGCGGTGAAGCAGCGATCAACCCAACGTTCTCAATAAACGCAGCGACCAGGTTCTCTGAAGGCCTCGCGGCGTTTGCCACAAACGATGGCTGGGGATACATGGACCGCTCGGGGACGCCGGTTATCTCACCGCAATACCAGGAAGCCACGCCGTTCTCCGACGGGCGCGCCGCCGTACGCGACGGGCGCTACGGGTACATCAACCAGCGCGGCGAAGTTGTGATCGAGAACCAGTTTGACGGCGCACAGCAATTCAGCGAAGGCCTCGCGCCAGTTCGTTTCAACAGCGACTGGACATACGTGGACATCGCCGAGGGACGCGTTGCAATCAACAAGACCTACGAGACGGCTGAGCCATTTGTATCCGGAATCGCCCGCGTCAGTGACGGCGGCGACAATCCACGAATCGGGTACATCGATCGTGACGGCGAATACGTCTGGTACCCCACTCGATAAGCTCTACACCGAAGAAGAAGACCTGCGCGATTTGGTCGCGCTGACGGACTCATGAAACGATTATCAAACCTCCAGAACGCAGGACTCGCGGCGCTCGCAGCGCTGATGATGTTCGGCACCGGTTGCGACACGCTTGGGATTGGGGGCAACGACGAAGAACCGGTCGTTGGACTCTACCCCGTTGAACTGGAAGGCCGTTGGGGATACGTCAACGCAAATGGGCGGATGGTGGTTGAACCACGCTTCACCTCGGCATCCGAGTTTCAGGACGGCGTTGCTCCTGTCAGAAACGGAAATTGGGGTTGGGGCTTCATCACGCCCGACGGTGAATACCTCATCGAACCACAGTTCTCCGCCGTACGACACTTCTCGGAAGGCCTGGCCGCCGTTCGTTTTGATGGCCGCTGGGGATACATCAACCGCGAAGGCACCTTTGTTATCAACCCCGCACTCACAGAAGCCTACTCGTTTGCCGACGGACGCGCATTTGTCCGCACAAGCGATTGGAACTGGGAGTACATCGACAAATCGGGTGACGTCATTCGAACTGACGACACACCGCGCTTTGACGAGAACAATGAGGGTTCGTTTAACGATGGACTCGCGCTCGTAAGACGCGAGGGAACGTTCGGTTACATCGACACGTCAACGCGCCCCTTTATACCGCTACAGTACACAGAAGCGAGGGCGTTTTCAGACGGTCGGGCCGCGATCAAGATTTCCGACCGATGGGGGTTCATCGATCGTGACAAAAACACGGTCATCGACCCACAGTACATCAGTGCCGGCTCGTTCATGAACGGCCTTGCGCCGGTTCGTGCCTCGGGCAACTCCTGGGGATTCATCGACCGATCAGGCCGGCTGGTGATTCAGGAGCAGTATGAGGAAGCGCGGTCGTTCAGCGAAAGCCGCGCCGCCGTGCTGATCGACGGCCGCTGGGGTTTCATCGACACAAGCGGCAATCTAATCGGCGAAGCACGGTATGACGAAGTGCGCGATTTCAAGAACGGCCTCGCCCGCGTCTATCAATACTTCGGCGAAGACGAGCGAATGGGGTACATCGACCGCGCAGGCGACTACGTCTGGTTCCCCACCGACTAAACAATTCGTTCGGCGTCTAACCACCACGAGTCCGGCAAATCCTACACCTGTTGCTGGAGATGCATGCATGAAGGTCCACCTGAGGTGGGCCTTCATGCGTTTTATCCCAGACCGACAGTCAACGGAACGCGAATTGCTTTGACCTCGGCTCAACGCCCCCCGCTCACACGCCTCAGCACACTATGACAACGAAATCGGACTTCCTGTCCCGTTTCAGGCCAACTGATGCGTCGAGACGACCCAAATCGTCACGACCAGCCGGAAGGCCGCTCGAGACCGTGGGCGGACTGGACCCTTTCGCCGGACCGTTCGATGCGCGCACCGCAGCGCATTTCTTGCGCAGGTCAGGTTTTGGTGCACGGCCAGACGACGTCACAACGCTCATCGGCGCTGATCCGGCCACCGTTGTCGACGAACTTATCGATAGTGCCGCAGCGCTACCGTTGCCCACGCCACCACCCTGGGCCGACGCGGCTCCGCCAAACCCGAATCTTGACCCCGACGGGTTTAACCAGTACGTCACCGACAACAACGAATGGGCGAACGAGTACCGGTTCGGATGGATCAAGACGATGTACGAAGTCGGCTTCCGGGAGCGCGTCGCGTTCTTCTGGCACAACCACTTCGTCACGTCGATAGCAAACTATATCCTGGCTCCCTTTGCTCATCGCTACGTCTCGCTGCTGCGAACGCATGCGCTCGGTGACTTTCGCCAGTTTGTGAGGGACATGGGCATCGAAGCAGCGATGCTCATCTATCTCGATGGCGTGTACAACAACGTATCTGAGCCAAACGAAAACTACGCTCGCGAACTGCTCGAGCTGTTCACGATGGGACAGCAGCGAAGTGATGGAACGCCCAACTATACCGAGGCCGACATCCAGGAGATTGCGCGTGCGTTGACTGGCTGGCAGGTAGATTACTTCCAGCTCTCAGTGGGATTCAACCCCTTCCTTTTCGACACCGGGA
>JAUIJQ010000415.1 GCA_030431165.1 Rhodothermia bacterium
GAAGGTGGATCCGTGGTTCCTGTACCAGATCAAGGAGATCGTTGACATCGAAAACGCACTGGAGACATGTGTGTTGTCTGATCTCAATGAGCGCGACATGCGTCTTGTTAAGCAGTACGGTCTGTCGGATGTCCAGATTGCCTACCTGCTGCAGGACGACGTGACCGAGGAAGACGTACGCGCACACAGAAAGTCACTTGATGTTACACCGACGTTCCAACTTGTGGACACGTGTGCCGGCGAGTTTCAGGCCCTGACGCCGTATTTCTATTCGACGTATGAGACGTCGAATGAATCAGCCGTATCTGACGAGCGAAAGGTCATCATTCTCGGCAGTGGTCCGAACCGCATTGGGCAGGGCATCGAGTTCGACTACAGCTGCGTGCACGCGGTGATGGCGTCGCACGACATGGGCTACGAGGCCATCATGATCAACTGCAACCCGGAGACCGTGTCAACGGACTTCGACGTTGCGGACAAGCTGTATTTCGAACCCGTCTTCTGGGAGAAAATTCTGGACATCGTCGAGCACGAGAAGCCGGAGGGTGTAATCGTTCAGATGGGTGGGCAGACCGCGTTGAAGGTGGCCAACCGTTTCCACGAAACGGGAATAAAGGTTCTTGGGACAACGCCGCCCGACATGGATCTGGCCGAAGACCGAGGGAAGTTCTCCGAGATACTGCGCGAACTGGACATTCCGTACCCGCCGTTTGGTATGGCGCGTGATCCAGAGGAGGCTGTGGTGAGTGCCGAGAAGATCGGCTACCCGATCCTTGTGCGCCCGAGCTACGTTCTGGGTGGCCAGGGTATGCGCATTGCGATCAACGCCGAAGAGGTGAAGTCGTATGTCAGTCAAATCCTGAAACTGCTTCCCGAAAACCGGATACTGCTCGACCTCTTCCTCGAAAATGGAATCGAGATCGACGTTGATGCGGTTGCCGACGGCGACGAGGTCTGGATTGCTGGCATCATGCAGCATATTGAGCCCGCCGGTGTTCATTCGGGAGACTCGACGGCCGTCCTACCGCCTTATTCACTGCCCGAGCATGTGTTGGAGAAGGTGCGGGAGTACACCGTGAAGATTGCCAGGCGCCTTAACGTAGTCGGCCTGATGAACGTGCAGATGGTGATCAGAGACGAAAAGGTGTATGTGATCGAGGCGAATCCACGTGCCTCGCGAACGGTGCCCTTCGTTGCAAAGGCCACGGGTATTCCGGTGTCGCGCATCGCGACGCAGGTCATCCTTGGCAAGACACTTGCGTCATTCCGGGATGAGGGGGCGCTTGAGTCGAGCCTTGTCGGCTTTGCGATCAAGGAGCCGGTGTTTTCGTGGGACAAGTTCCCCGAGGTGCCGAAAGAGCTTGGTCCTGAAATGAAGAGCACGGGCGAGGCGATCTCCTTCATCGACGAGTTGACCGACGAGCACTTCAGCCGACCATACGAAATGCGCAACCTGTACCTGTCGAAGTAGACAGGACTAGTTGATCAGCCAGCTGATCCTTGCCGTGAGCGTCGTGATGCGTGGTAACATCGGTCGCGCTACCGACACAAGCGTGTCGTCGTAATAGAGCAATCGTTTGCTGGCGACGTTGCGTCGGTCCAGTACGTTGACGACGTCGATCCGCAAGTCCGCCGAGATGGGTCCGACGCGATGCGTAAGGCCGGCCCCCACGTCGAGCGACTGTTGGGCCGGGAGCCGGTGCGCGTCTGGATCGCCAAGGTTGACATCGAGGTGTTGTCTGAGCGCCTCGTCGTGCCCGAAGTAGTCGTAGTAGGCGCGTGTAAACGCCCAGCGTCGATCCCAACCGCGGAACCACCGCGCACGGATGACCACGTTGGTATGTGGTCGCAGCAGGCCTTCGACAGATACGCGGTGTGGTTCGACATCGGGCTGCGAGACAGACTTGCCGCCGAAGAGTGCATCCGACTGTCTCGACGAGTACAGATAAGAATACTTTACGGCAAGCGATGCGGTTTGGGTGTAACGACGGAGTTCGATATCTCCTCCGATTGACTTGCCATTCGCAGGCGCGAGGAAGTCGACCTGAGCCGATCCCGAATCGAAGACGCCTTCGTGGTAGTCAAAGACGGGGACGTCTTCGTACAACCGGGCAAACAGGTTTGTAGCGACCTTCCAGCCCTGTGCCGGCACGTGCGCCAGGTAGGCGGCAGCGTGATAGGCGAGTGGGGGACGAATGGATTCGTCAACGGGCATCCACAGGCGCACGCTTGGCAGCAGGGAGCCGGCGTTCAGCACGCTCAGATCGGTTTGTACGTCGTACTGGCGATATACGCCGGCGGCAATGCGGGCAGCCCAGGTGTTTGGTTCGTCCCCGGTTGACGAGCCGTTATAATCCAGGGCAAGGCGGGGCTCAGCAAAGAAGCGCTTGTGTGCTGCGAGGTACGTCGTGCGGAGACCACCGGTTACCGTTGTGCTGGGAGCAAGTGTAATCTTGTCTTCGACATAGACGGATGTCTGCGCTGCACTTGTTTCGTAAACCCCGTTGGTTGAGGCCAACGATACTTCGCGCGTTGGCGATCCAACGTCTACCTGGGCATCCTCCGCAGAATACGACCGCAAAGCCGACGAACTGTACTGAACCCTGGACTCAATGCCCGCCTCCAACTGATGTACGCCGCGAACATGGTCGAGCGTCAGGCGCAGCGCGGCCGATTCCATGCGATTCTGGTCTTGGACGCCAAGACTTGCGACCGAGAAGTTGGCCAGGGCTCCCGACTCCACCAGGTCTACCGGAAGTTGCAGGTTATCGACAAGATCGTAGCCGTGATCCATCACGTACGTGCTGCCGAGAAGCTGAAGCTCGACGCGCGTTCGGCGGCCGACAAACGACCCAAATGTGAGTTGGCCCGTCAGGTTCTGCCAGGCATAGTCGTCAATTCGTGAGAAGGCGGGTGAGCGAGCATTCAAGGGTGGAACGTCAAAAGACGTCGCTCCCGTAGTGCGGCCACCTTCAAGCCCCTGCCGTCCCCAGTACACGCTTCCGCTCAGCGAGCGCAGGAGAGACGGGTGGTAGTCAAACGCAACGTGAACGTCACTGTATTCGACGGTGGGACGAATCGCGGTCTGCAGACCAAGTGTATCCGACACAAACTCCTCTGTGGCGTACTGGTAGAGCCCGGTCGGCGCAACGAGTAAAAACGGGTCTGCAACGCTCCACGCCGACAAGGCCTCTCCAAAACCGCCTGGGGTACTGCGCCCCCACGTATCAACGCGCGCCGCGGCCATCACCTGCAGACGGTCTCGGCCAGGCCGCCCGTACTTGATGCGGCCGTTGATTCCACCGGGATCAGCCTGCACGTGTGACCACGGACTACTCAGGTTGTGCTCGGCCTCAGCGACACCGGCGATCAGGCTTCCGGGTCGTACGCCGTAGCCGGCACGATGGACGGTAAGTGTACCCAGTGCAAGAGAACTGAATGGCCCGATGATTCCGATGCTGTGTCGGGGTAGGTACACAGGGGCGCCATCAAGTCGCAACTGCATCTCTGATGGAGACGCCCCGTCTATATACAGGTCCGCCGTCGCATCGTTTGTTCGGATGCCGTTCATCGTGGCGGCCGCACGGTACACACCGCCAGACTCGATGTCACGCTCCGACACCCGAACGTCGGGCGCGGACAACTCGTGAGACAGGAGTCTGCCCGTTGCGCCATCAACGACGATCGGTTGTACCGGGACAGTTCTCGGTTCCAGCGATACGGCAGTTGTCGCGTTGCTACCCGGGCCTACCAAAACCGTCCCCGACCATGTGTGGTACGCGACGTGAGAGATACGCACCTGGTATGCTCCGGGCACAAGAGGCGGAAGCAGGAACGTCCCGCCGGCGTTTGTTGCAGCGCCAACA
>JAUIJQ010000416.1 GCA_030431165.1 Rhodothermia bacterium
GTGCTTCGACTTGTTGTTCGGGTACGAGACGGACTTGATCAGCGGATACACGTCACCAGGCTCTGCCCGAGCAAGCGACGACACATCGGGAAACTCTTCAAACAATGCGGGCGTCACCTTGTTGACCCGCTCGTCGGTGCATTGAGCTGACAATACAACGGCAACCGTCAATTGATACGGATTGACGTACGCCAGTTCCGTCTCGGGTTCAGGGATCTCCCGGCGCAGGGCCGTGATTACAAAGGCCGCTCGCTCCTTTCGCGTCACGTGGTTAAATCACCGCTTCGTTTGTGGCATCCAAGATACCAATAACACTGACCAGCCGCATCGAAGCGTATATTGTGATTGCCGCCATACCCGTCGTCGCAACATGAAGCGCCTGTTCGTCGCCCCTTTACTACGCGCACTGTTTTTCGGTCTGTTCTTCGGTCTGTTTTTCAGTGCGCCAGCCCATGCGCAGCTTCCGGCGTCGGTGACGCCGGCTACCCGGGTCTCCCTTGTGACTGTCTTCCCGGGGGACCCGGTATACACGATGTTTGGCCACAGTGCCATACGCTTTGTCGACCCAGCCACCGGGCTCGACGCTTCGTTCAACTACGGAACGTTCGACTTCGACGGCACTTTTGTCTTCCGTTTTGCATCAGGCCGCCTGGACTATCGCCTGTCCGTGACGCCGAGTGAACCTGCCTTTCGACATTACGAGCGTGAAAACCGGACTATCGTCGAGCAGGTTCTTGATCTGGACTCCACCGAGGCCGAGGCGTTATACCAACTCCTTCTCGTCAACTACCAGCCCGAGAATCGATACTATCGCTACGACTTTTTCTTCGACAACTGTTCGACGCGGATTCGCGACATCATTGAAGCTGCACTCGGCGAGCAAATCGAGGCAACGGCCGACGCCGGTACGACGTATCGGGACCTGTTGAAGCCATACATCGGCCGGCGCCCGCTGCTCGCGGCGTTGATGAACGTCGGATTGGGCGCATCCGCAGATCGAGAAGCGTCGGCCCGCGACTACGCATTCCTTCCGGTGGAACTTGTTGAGCAGTTTGCATCAACAACCAGGGATGATGGCAGGGCGCTTGTCAGCCAGACCGATACCCTGCACGTTGCCGGTGCGGCTCCGCCGTCGCGTGTGACGGCCGCAGTGATACTCACGTGGGTCGCCGTACTGTTGGCGATGTTCGTGTCAGTCCTTCGGCACCGTCGCGGGTTGCCTCGCCGTCGCTGGGTTGATGCGGTAGTGTTCGGTGCGTCAGGGCTGGCCGGACTGCTCCTGGCCTATCTCTGGTTCGGATCTGAGCACGTCGTGACGCGCGCCAATCTGAACCTGCTCTGGGCGACGCCCACCCACCTGGCTGCGGCGGTCGGCGTTTTGAAAAGGCACCTGCCTGCCTGGGTACGCGTCTACCTCACGATAGCGGGTCTGGCGGCGGGGATCCTTGTCTGCGGCCTGTCGTGGTGGACGCAGGAGATCCATCCGCTCGTTGTCCCGATCGTGGTGCTGATCGCTTTCCGGGCTGGCAGATGCCTTACTTCCGCGGCGAATCGTCCCGCCTGAAGTTGGATTCGCCTACTTGCGGAAGTTGATGAAGAGGGTGTGTCGCACCTTGACCTTGCGGCCCTTGAACTCACCTGGGATGAAGCGTGCTTTGCTGATAGCCTCCATCGCCGCGTCGTTGCAGCCGAGCGGCAGACCCTTCGAGATCTTCAGGTCGCTTGGGTTGCCTTGTTCGTCAACCACAAACTGAACGAAGACCCGGCCCTCAACGCCGGCTTCGTATGCGGCTTCGGGATAACGAACCGTACGGTGAAGGGCCTCCAGCCCACCAATCAACTGCGGCGGTTTGTCGACAACGAGATACACGCCGTCTTCGATGATGGCCTCCGTCGCTTCCTGCTCCTGCATTGACTGGATCAGGCGATTGACCTCTGCCAGTTTGCCCGTCACGCGGGTGTTCGACGGTTGCAGGGCGGCCGCGCGCTCATACAGTTCTTTTGCCTTGTAGAACTCGGCTTCGGCGACATATGCATCACCTTCAGCGAGCAGCTGCTCCAGACCATCCGCCGCAAAATCAACTGATAGCTCAGCCGTTCTCGTCGGACGAATATCGACGGGCAGTTCGCGTTCACCGAACTGCGCGTTTACGATGCGAACGGTGTGACTGCCCGGCGCCAATTCAAATCGCGAGTTTCCAACAACGGCCCGACCAACAAGCTCTCCGTCGATGTAGACATCACCTTCCGGCTGTACGTTGACAACGACACTGCCAACCACCGGCGACAGCGCTGCATGGAACGGCGTTACGATCCCGGCAGTGACGCTGAGCCCGGCTTCGAACGTTTCGAAGTTCGGACGCGTAAGTCGCAGCTCGTAATCACCGCGCTCAAGATCTTTAACCGTCAGTGGTGTTTCGCCGACAAGTTCGCCGTTCAGCCAAACCGAAGCCCCGGCGGGTTCTGAAGTAATGGCCGTAGCACCTGTAGTGACACGCGGTCGCCGCTCGGCCCGAGCCGGCTCCGGCGCGGGCTGCTGGTTGTTCTCGACCGCTGCATTCCGGTCACGCTGTGCCGCGTTTGTGTCGTTCGCAATGGTCTCTTCCTGTGGAGCAGGCGTACGCTGTGACTCAAATCCGGCCTCCGTCCCGTCGTTGACCGATGCGTCTGAACCTGCATCAGTCAGCCCCGATTCAGAATCGATTGGCTCGGACTCCAGTCCGGCGAGAATGTGTCCGCCGGCGAAGTTATCCTCGGCTGAAGGCGACAACGCAAACGCAAGGTTGGCCTGTCCCCGGATGCTTATCACCGTGTCGCTCTGGACAAACCCGTTCAGCTCGGTTGTCATCAGGTAGTCGCCTGGTGAAACCTTGACGTTCTCAAAAGGCGTCACGCCGACGAGCTCGTTGTTGAGATACACCTTGGCGCCACGCGGCTCTGTCAGCACGGACAACGTGGGCTGACCACCGGCTGTAGCGCTGCTAGCAATCTCGAGACCGTCACCCGACGGCTGATTGCCGAAGACCAGTACACCTGCGATCAGGGCCGGCACGACAAGGGCAACCGCGGCCGCAACTAGTGTCAACGCCGGCCGGCGATTGCGTCCTTTGATTGGCTCAACGTGAATCGGCGGGCGGGCAATGCGGTCAACGGCTTTGGCTTTTGTGATCGGATTGCCATCACGCAAAGGTGATGAAGGTCGACTCAGGGAGCCACGCAAATCGTCAATCAGCGCGTCGAGGTCGCGATGACGATCCTCGGTGCGTGCCGAGGAATTCCGCGTTTCAGGAAGGCGCACTTTGCGCAGCGTTTGATCGTCTACTTCTAGCGGCTTTCGCTGATTGGCGGCGATCACCGGGTTTGGCGGAATCGGGACGAGCGGCGCCCGCTTTGGCGGTGCGGCGTCAGATCCCGAGCCTCTGGGGGCGCTGCCGGTTGTGTTCGGCGCGGCGCCACGGTTTGGTACGGCGCCACGGTTTGGAATCGCTCCGCGGTTTGGTATGGCTCCGCGATTGGGTATCGCTCCACGGCTGGGAGCGGTATCACGAGCAGGAATGTCTGCTCGCGAAGGGATGTCTGATCGCGAGGGAATATCGGTGCGCGACGTTGTGTCTGCGCGCGGGGGCGCTGCGGTTGAGGGCGCCTTACCACTGGAGACGGCCTGTCCGGAAGCACTTCGACCGCCAGACGCGGCGTGCTGAGCTGTCGTCGCAGGGGCAGCGCCCTGCACGGATCCGCCACGCTTGCCAGGAATCTTGAAGTCCGCAGGCTTCTCGATCACCTTCCGAGGCGGCGTACCTGCTCCGCGACCGTTGTACACGCCGTAGCTTGAGGCAGGCGCCCCGCCGGGCAGC
>JAUIJQ010000417.1 GCA_030431165.1 Rhodothermia bacterium
CCAGGCCAACCGACAGGTTCCACAATCCGGTATTGTCGGGGCGGACTTTGCACCTAACGTCAAGCCGACGCTCATCATCCAGCGTGCTGATGAAGCGATCCATGTTGACGGCGAGATGACCGAATCAGCGTGGCAACGGGCGGGCATCGCGCGAAACTTCAGCGAAACGTTTCCCGGTGATCAGACGGAGCCGCCGATCGGCATCCAGGTGTACTCCATGTTTGACGACGAGTACTTCTACCTCTTCTATGTCATCGAGGACGACCCCGATGCACTGCGCGTGCACATGAGTGACCGCGATAACATTTGGCAGGACGACTACGTCGGAATCATTCTGGATACAAACGGCGACGGCGCGACCCAGTACTTCATTGCGTCGAACCCGCTTGGGATCCAGGGCGACACGCGCATTTCCCGCAATGGCGAAGACGCCTCGTTCGATCTCATCTACGACACAGCGGCGAAGATCACCGACACGGGTTACCAGGTAGAGTTTGCGATACCGTTTCGCAGCCTGCGCTTTCCCGCCGCTGATGTCCAGAACTGGAGCGCCACATTCTGGATCACGCATCCGCGTTCGAGCCGCACAACGTATTCCTGGGCCGCAATCGACCGCGACAACTCCTGCTTTACCTGTCAGTTCGGAACGCTGAGCGGGATCAGCGGCGTGCAGTCGGGCAAGAATCTCGAGATACTTCCGACAGTAACTACAACGCAGTACGGATCGCTTTCGTCTGTGTCAGACCCGGCATCCGCGTTTGACAACAATCGCGTTGAGTTCGAGCCTTCGCTCAACGTCAAGTACGGCATCACGTCAGACCTCACAGCAGACCTGACGCTGAATCCGGACTTCAGCCAGATCGAAGCGGATGCCGCTCAGATCGACGTAAACTCCACGTTCGCGCTTTTCTTCCCGGAACAGCGACCGTTTTTTCAGGAAGGAGCCGACCTGTTTGATACGTGGATCAACATCGTGTACACGCGGTCGATCAACGATCCGATACTCGCATCCAAGTTCACAGGTAGGGTTGGTCGCACCGGCATTGCGTACATCGCCGGACGCGACAACGTGTCACCGCTATTGATGCCTTTCGAGGAGGGCAGCGAGGTTCTTCCGGATGTCGGAAAGAGCTTCTCGAACATTCTCCGTGTTCAGCACAACCTCCCGGGCAACTCCTATGTTGGCGCCCTCGCCACAGATCGACGACTGGATGACGGCGGCTCCGGCTCCGTCATCGCAGTCGACGGTCTCATTCGCCTCAGCCAGAAGTACCAGGTCGAAGCGCAGTTCGCCGGAAGTCGGACGGTAGAACCTGACGATCCCGAACTGTCGGAGAACCTCAGTGACGGCACCTTCGATCGCGGTCGCCACACGATCGCACTCGACGGCGAATCGTTCAACGGGTACGCGTGGTATGCGAGTCTTGAACGAAGTGCACGCTACTGGACCTTCGACGTCGACTACTGGGCGACCAGCCCCACATTCCGCACCGACAACGGATTTGTCACGGGCAACGACGACCGGCGGTTCAGCTTGTTTCAGGGCGTCACCATCTACCCCGAAAACATCAGCTTCATTGATCGGATCTTCCCGCGTATGCAGATTGCACGCGAGTGGAACTTCGACAACGTTCGAAAAGACGAGTGGGCCGGAGGCGGCGTGTCATTCCGGATGAAGCGCCAGACAAATGTCAGCTTCGACGCCTTCTTCTCGAACGAGCGTTTCCGGGAAATCGAGTTCACGAATCTGATGAACATCGAGATGAACGTGTCGAGCAACTTCAGCGAGCCCGTTCAGGCCGGCTTCTCCGTTGGCGGCGGCAGGCGAATCGCCCGGAACCTGGAAGTACCAGAGATTGGCCGAGGTCTGTTTGCGAACGCAAACGCGACAATCCGCCCAACGCAGCGCCTCGTGTTTCAGCCGTCGATCAACTTCTCGGAGCTGCGCGATCGCGAGACGGATGAAAGCATCTTCAACGGGTACATCCTGCGAATGCGCACCAACTACCAGTTTACGCGTCGTCTCTTTGCGCGTGTTGTGGTGCAGTACAACGACTTCTCTGAGCGGCTCGAAGTGGACCCACTGGTAACGTACAAGATCAACGCCTTCAGTGCGGTCTACTTCGGCTCGACGCACGACTTCAATCACTACGAACGCGCAAACGACCCCGACGCACTTTTCTATCGTCAGAGCAGCCGGCAGCTTTTCCTCAAGCTTCAGTACCTGTTCCGCCGATAGACAATCACTCGATTTGACGCCTCACCTCCTTCGCGTGACGTTATGGCGACTACCATCAGACACCTTACCCGCGCACTGCGCAGTCGGCTGCCGCGGTTTCGAAGGCCTCCGCTGGAGAGCTCCAGTGATCGCCATCACATGAAGAAGCTGCACGCGGCAACGGACGAGATTCTGGCGGCATACCGGAGTGGCCGGATTACCCGGGATGAGTTGCGCCAGTGGCTGCAGGAGAACGACCCGGCGCAAGACCTCGCGGGCGACATCGGACGCACCTGATCAGCTCAGCGGCTTGCGCGCACGCACGATGAGCCCGGTGCCGGTCGGCTTGGACGCCGCCACGTCGAGAGCATTGAGCACCATGCCGGCGGGAAACGCAATCACGTAGTACACGGGCAGTACAATCGCCCACGCAAAGGTCTGCCCGAGGAGCTGCATCGGGTACTTGACCAGCAGGCGCCAACCGATCCCACCCCAACGCCCGTACGTGTACGTCGCCTCGTACGTCTCCAGACCGGCGTCGCTCAGCTTTCCTTTGAGCTCGTGCATCGGATACCCATCGCGCACGTGTTCACCAATGAAGCTCTCATCGGAATCCGCCTGTACATCGGAGCCACCCTGATCGGACGGCGTGTTGATGATCACTGAACCACCCGGGCGAAGTACGCGCGCAAAATTCCGGAATACACCCCGGTCGTCTTCTATGTGCTCCATGACATCGACCGACAGGATGAGGTCAAACGGCCCCTCAGCCTGCAGTGCGGTCAGGTCATCTTCGGAGAACTGGACGCTATCGTTGAGTCGCTGGGACGCGATGAATTCTCTCGCGCGCTCAAGGTAGCGCGGCTTTACGTCGACCGCCGCGATTTCGACGGTGGGGTATCGGCGACACCCGTGCGGTCAGTTCTTCGCGCAGCGCTCTTCTCACGTACCAGTTACGCAGGAAGACGGCACCGAGAAGCCGAAAGAAAACCTTCTGCAGCAGCGGCGACCGACCAAACAGGTCTCCAAGTTTGTCCTTTACAGGATCATACTCCATGTGTGTCCTCAGCGACGCCGTTTTCGGCGGGTCGTCTTCAGTTCCTCAACGAGCAGTTCGATCGTCTCAAAAAACGGTTCCCAGGCGAACATCCGGCGGGCCGCGTGAAGGTGCGGCACAAACCGCGCCGCCAGACCCTCCTCGAAGAACCGTATGATCGCCTCGGCCAGCGCGCCGGGATCATTGCGTCGGACGACGAGGCCGGTTTTTGCGTCAGCAACAAATTCGGGTAGCCCGCCAACATCCGTCACAATCAGGGGGCGTTCAAAGTAGTGTGCAATCTGTGCTACGCCGCTCTGGGTGGCTGACAGATACGGTTGGACAACAACATCCGCCGCGCCGAAGTATACCGGCACGCGATCATCGGGAATGAAATCACTGTCCCAACGCGCAACCCCAGCAGGCAGTGCATCAAGCTTGCGCCGGTACTCGACGTCAGAACCGTAACACTCACCGGCCACAATCAGTTTGGCCCGGGGGAGGCGTCGCGAAACCGACTGCATGGCATCGAGCAGCACATGGAGCCCTTTGTAACGTCTGACAAATCCGAAGAAGAGAACCACCTGG
>JAUIJQ010000418.1 GCA_030431165.1 Rhodothermia bacterium
CGACGGGTGGCCGGTTGCACAGCCAAGGTTCTCGAGGCGACCTTGAGCAAGCAGGATGATGTCGTTTCCGTCAGCCGTGTACTTGTCAACCTGTGGCTTGATCTCCACCTTCGACTCGCCGGCGTTCTTATTGAGCCATGCAACATCGATCTCGTTGTCGAAGTGCCCTATGTTGCACACGATGGTCTTGTCCTTCATCGCGCGGAAGTGCTCGCCGCGAACGATGTCTTTATTGCCGGTCGCCGTCACAACAATGTCGACACGCGGAATGGCTTCCGACATCGTCTTGACCTCGTACCCGTCCATCGCCGCCTGGAGCGCGCAGATCGGGTCGATTTCAGTCACGATGACGCGGCATCCGGCACCACGAAGCGACGCGGCAGAGCCTTTGCCTACGTCTCCGTAACCGGCCACAACGGCTACCTTGCCGGCAAGCATGATGTCGGTTGCGCGACGGATCGCGTCTACAAGTGACTCCTTGCAGCCATACTTATTGTCGAACTTCGACTTCGTAACCGAGTCATTGACGTTGATCGCAGGCATCGGCAACGTGCCTTTCTTCATACGATCGTACAGGCGGTGGACGCCGGTCGTCGTCTCCTCGCTGAGTCCGCGGATATCCGCCGTAAGCTCAGGGTAGCGATCAAGCACCATGTTGGTAAGGTCGCCACCGTCGTCAAGAATCATGTTCAGCGGCTTGCCGTCTTTGAATGCGAAAAGGGTCTGCTCGATACACCAGTCGAACTCCTCTTCCGACATTCCTTTCCACGCGTAGACAGGAATACCGGCAGCGGCGATTGCGGCAGCGGCATGATCCTGGGTGGAGAAGATGTTGCATGACGACCAGGTGACGTCTGCACCAAGCTCGACCAGCGTCTCGATGAGCACAGCGGTCTGAATGGTCATGTGCAGGCATCCGGCGATGCGCGCGCCCGCGAGGGGTTTGTCTTTGCCGTAGCGCTCGCGGAGCGTCATAAGGCCTGGCATCTCGGCTTCTGCGAGTTCAATCTCGCGCCGACCCCAGTCCGCCAGGGAAATGTCCTTGACCTTGTAGGGAAGAATCTCCGAGGGGGCAATCTCTGTCATTGTCGCGGTAGCGTGTTTGATACTTGAATAGCTGGCTGAACCATGAGCGGCTTTTATGTAGCGCGTCCCGAAAGGTTGCCAAAACGGCGACGGGACGAACAGTTGAGAACGCGCAGGAATCCGCTTTTTGCGAACCTTCACATCAATCGACACCTCGCGCAGCCCCCACAACCAGTCATCGGACGTTCCGGTTGTCAGTTTACCGCTGGTGGGGACTCGGCTTGTCAGTTTATCACTAGTCGAACGTTATTAAGCCGCCAAGCCTGGGGCTCCAGTCCGGCTGTTCTTGATTGAGGCCGGATTCTACGCGAATCCCGGTAATGCGTGCCGGATTGTAAAGAAACAGCCATGCCGCGTCTTCGCTAATCAAATTGTACGCCCTGCGGTAGATGGCGCGGCGTGCTGAGACGTCTGCAGTGCGTGCCCCGAGGTCGATTGCGGCGTCAACCTCAGTGTTCCTGTAGCCCAGCCACCACGGGCCCGCCAGGCGGGAGTCAAATTTTTCGCGCAGTAGGCGGTACGTGCTGGCCGGACTCGAGTCGAAGCAGGCCGCGTCTCCGATCTGCTTGTTCTTTACGCTCTCTGCGTACGCCGGTCGATCTTTGTGAACGACGATCTCCACCCGGATCCCGATGGCGTCCAGGTAGCCCGAGATCCGGTTTGCGAGGTCAATGGCCTCGTCGGGTAAGGTGTCGGGAACGTCGAGTCTCAAGTGGCCGCCAAACCCGGGATCCGTATCTAGCTCGCGGCGGGCGCGATCGGGGTCATATCCGAATCCGCGGGTATCCGGGTCAAACCCGAGGTGAAGTGGAGTCATTGGGCCGGTCAACGGCTTCGCAGTGCCAAACATCACGTCGTTGTTCAGCGCGTCGACATCAACCGCCCAGTTGACCGCCCGCCTCACCGCCCGCGAGGGAGCGCTGTCTCGCAGAAGGTTGAACATGAATGTCGCGCAGACAGTCGTTGGAGACGCGACAAGCTTTATCGTTGACTGATCCTGTCGCCGAACTGAAGCAGCGAGTGAGGGTGGGATGCCCGTGGCCAGGTCCGCTGAGCCGGCCCGAAGAGACGCAACGCGTTCCGCGTCGTCAGCGATGGCGCGCCACGTAATCTGCCGCCGGCCGTGGCCCGCATGAGCCGGGCCGGCGCGTGTCCGCAGGACAACAGTATCCGCCGATTGATCTGCGATTTGGTAGGGACCCGTACCGACAAAGTCGGCTCCGGAGCGTTTGCCGATGTCATGTTCCGACAGGATTGGAAGGTCAACAAGCAGGTCAAGCAGATCCGCGAATGGGGCGGGAGTTACAACCTCGACTTGTCCCGATGACGATATATCGAAGGTGGCGTCGGCGAGATAGCCGGCGATCACCCCGGTTGTGCCGAGTTCGCCAGTCAACGGTTCGTCCCTCACGCGTTCCATCGAGGCGACGACGTCCCGGGGTTCCAGTTGCTTTCCATCGCTGAAGTGCACATCGTCCCGGATGTCAAACACCCACCGGGAGGCGTGATCAACAGCACGCCAGGAGTGAGCAAGTGCGGGTTTGAAGGCTCCGTCAGCACTGCGGTTCACCAATGCCTGATAGACATTCGACAGAATACTGAGGCGATCGGCGTTGTCGCTGGTGACATGCGGGTCACCAATACGAACGTGGCGCTGGACCACGGTTATTTCGTTCAGATCTGTAGCGCTCACCTTGCCGCGCGTGCGGTTGCCTGAGTGGTGTCGCCTTCGAGTTCGTCCGGCGATTGCCAGGGCGAAAGGCCGAGGAGCCGTTCCGGATTCGCTCTAATCATCGTGACGATGTCGTCCTGCGAAAGGCCGAGGTCCAGCATACACGCGATAAACGAGCGCAACCCTTCAACCGGCGTGGGCAGTGTATACACCCCGAAGTCCGTGGCAAGAATGCAATGCTTGGCGCCGAGCTTGTCGATCTGTTCTGCAACTTTGCGAACACCGCCCGCCGGCTCAGATTCCATGCCCTCGTCGATCGACATGTACTCGCGCTCGACGTAGTAGTGTGTCTTGGGGATCGGGGTCGTGTGCGTGTACGCCGCGAGCGTGTACTCGATAAACGCGCCACTCGCAGCCATCGATCTGAGCTGGTCCATCGATGCGATCTTGGTTACCGAACTCGCGACCAACACCTTTTCGATGCCGTACTGTGCAGCCAGGTCGATAAGTCGAAGCGCTTCTTCGACCGACACGTGCCCCGTATTTAGATACACGTCGGGCGCCTCCGCGATGAGTCGCAAAACTTCGTCGAGACCCGCGTCAGGCTTGGCATCGACTGGAATCAGGATGCAGCGATCAAGCTCCTGCTCCTTGAACTTCGGGTACAGTTCGCTCAGCGGCACAAAGCGCCCGTCAACGAGATGCCCTTCGCGAGAAGCCTGGAAGTAGGTTGAGTGTGCGCCAAAGCTTACATACTTGGCGCCGGTGCCGTAGTGCAGCGCGGTTGACACGGCGCGCGGATTCATCCCGCCGTACACCGTGTTCATGATGAGTCCGCCGAAGGTCTGGAAGTCGGGCACCACACGGTTCACAATCCACGATGTGCCGTTGCTCATCTCAAACACATCCATGTAGACGATGGCACGCATCCCGGCGTCACGCGCCTCGGTGGCGGCTTCGACGGGGTCCACGCGACGCGGACTACTGAAAATGTGCGGACCGGCGTGGACGTGGATATCGATTGCGCCCTTCAGCAGGTCGCGACTGAGCTCAAAAGAGCGGCCGGCGGGGAGAAGCATGTG
>JAUIJQ010000419.1 GCA_030431165.1 Rhodothermia bacterium
ACGTACTCGCGATGTATCTGCCATCCGACATTTATGGCCACGGCAGCATCACGTTTGGCGACGCGGGCAATTCGCTCCAGTCGCAGGTGTCGCTCTGGGTAGCCTCGGAGGCTCGCGACGGACTCTCGCAGTACATCGCGCTCAACCTGTCAGATCACCACCCCCTCTCGCTGCTTTATTACGACCCGACGGTTGAAGCCGAGCCGCCGTCCACCTCGTCACACTTCACGGAACTCGATCTCGACTGGGTCATCTCGCGAAGCGGGTACAATCGCGACGACTTCGTCATTGCGATGCGCAGCGGCGAACCAATGAACCACGAGCACGGCGACCGAAACAGCATCCAACTCAAGTCACACGGAGAGATTCTCCTGGCTGACCATCGACGCTTGACGTACTGGGCGCTTGAGCCCGAGTGGGAGTGGCGCGGTTCAGCCGGCCACAACATGCTCCTGATTAACGGATTGGGCGTGCAGTACCACAACGGTGAAGAGGGCACCAACGAATCGAAGTCGCACGCGAAAATCGTGCGGGCCGGTGAGCGCGATGGCTACCACTTCTGGGCTTCGGATGCTACCCAGGGGTACCAGCTTCTGAATCCGGACGTCGAGTCAGTGACGCGGTCGGTGATTTCGTTCCCCGATCTTGCGACGGCGGTCGTCATCGACAAAGCAATAACCAAGTCGAGCGAGTCTGAATTCAAGATGCGCTGGCACGTCGAGAATGCCGACGGACTCGGAAGCGCCGAAGGGGGTGGCGACGGGTTTGTCATCAAGCGCCCCACGGCGCGACTGTCAGCAATGTTTGGTGGCAGCGCAACACTCACTGCCGCGGCGGATAGCTTCAAGACACAGAACAAGGAGTACCCGTTCCGATTTGTCGACGTAACGGCTGACGGGTCGTCGAATGAGTTCTTCGGAATCACCGTGCTCGCTGCGTTGCCATCGATGTCTCCGGATCCCGTCGTGTCAATAGCGAAGTCGGCAGATCCTGAAGCATCCGGCCTTTGGACCGTCAGAATCGAAAGGGATGGATTCGTTGTCGTTGTACATGTGACTGACGGTGGGACGGTGCCAGAGTTCATGGTCCGCTGAGAGGTCGTGCGGGCGCGGAAGGTGTGACAAAGTCCGCGAGACGTACTACATTGCGCTAGAGTGCTGGAGAGCGATGTGCACTTCCCGATTGTCACTCTCCAAACACGGTACATCGTCATGGCGATTCTCGTCACAGCGGAACGCTGCCTGCAGCGGCGCTTCCCCGCGGTCGGTTGTGTCTTCGTCACACTCGTCGCGCTGCTTGGTATGTTCGTCCCGTTTGCGCAGCACGCCAGCGGCCAAACGGGGCAGGAACTGCTACCCTCCCGCGCGGGCAACTTCTCCTACGGCACACATGTCGCACTAGATGGCAATGTCGCGGTCGTCTCGGGATTCATCGCGATGAATCCTACGTTTAACTCGGAAGTGCAGACCATCGATGTTTATCGATACAATGGCTCAACGTGGGAGTTTGAGCAGCACCTGTTTTCATCCGACAACGTCTTCTACAACGACCTTGGCAACTCGGTTGACGTTGAAGGCAACCTGATTACGGTAGGCGCCGCACATACCGGGAAAGGAGCCGTCGTTACGTTCCGTTGGAACGGCAGTACCTGGGAAGAATCGAATCTGATTCAACCGATGTCGCCGACAAGCCTCACCGACAATTTCGGCGACGTACATGCAATATCGGGTGACGTGCTTATCGCGCCCGACAATCAGGATTGGGACGGATTTGTCGAGCGCCAGCTCGCGTACGCGTTCCGCTACGACGGCTCCGCCTGGCAGCTCGAAGACACCCTGAAATCGAGTGCCCCGTATGCGAACTCCGGATTCGGCATCTCAGCAGCGGTATCGGGAGACCTGATCGTGGTTGGAGACCCGTTCCATTCAACCAGCGCGTCCGTGAGCCGCGAGGGCCAGGCACATATCTACGATGCTGCCGCGGGCTCCTGGACGGAATCGCAAACGATCAACGCGGGCACATTCACCGTGCCCGACGCACGCTTTGGACAGTCGGTTGCTACCGATGGCAGCCGTATCGTCGTCGGTGCGCAGCGTGACAGTGTCGGTGACATCTGGCAGGCCGGGTCAGCATATGTCTTCGAGAAGCAGGGTGGAAACTGGACGTTTACGCAGCGCCTGACGGCCAGCGACGCAAAGGAGCGCGGCTACTTCGGGCTCGATGCAGCGGTCGACGGCGACTACATGATCGTCGGCGCGCCAAATGATTTTCGTCCGGGGTTTGTCAACGATGGCGGCCGCGCCTACTTCTATCGCCACAACGGCTCGCAATGGGTAGAGCGCACGTTACTTGCTTTGCCCGACGCCGCATCTGATGAACGTTTTGGGTTGTCGGTCGACATCGACGACCAGTGGGTAATCGTTGGTGCGCCCGGCCAGCGGCAGGAGCCGTGGAAGCCGGGTGCGGCATATATCTATCCGGTCGCGACGCTCGTGTCAAACGAGTCCGCCACAGAAGTGCCGCGGCCCGATGCCACGGTATCGGTTTATCCGAATCCCGTCGGTTCGCGGGCAAGCGTGGCTGTCACGGTCAAGGCGCCAACAGACATTCGCGTCGAAGTCTTCGACCTCGTCGGACGGCTTGTTCAGACAGTGCAACGTGGTCGCGTCGCCGGCGGGTCCCACACGTTCGCGTGGGATCCAGACGACCTGCCGCGCGGCGTATACCTCGTCAAGCTGACTGCGGCTACCCAGACAGCCGTGACAACAGCGGTGGTATCGAGATAGGCAGCGATAAACAGGCACCGACGAACATAGCCAGGTATCCGACAAACCCTGAAGTACATGTCCATCCGAAATAGACAAAGCGGGATCGCTGCGCTGGTGCTTCCGATCATCATTGCACTTGCAGTGGCGCCCGCGCACGTCGCGTTGGCGCAGACGGTCGAGGTTTCTATCGACGCGTCGCTTCATGCCGAGCCACTTGATGGCCGCGTGATTCTGCTGTTTACGAGGAACGGCGAATCAGAACCTCGCTTCCAGACGGCTGCCGGCGCAAACGCTATTCCGATTTTCGGATTGGACATCGACCAGTTACCTCGAGGCCGGGCTGTGACGTTTGATGAGTCGGTCTTCGGATACCCGGTCGAGAGTCTGCGCGACCTGCCAACCGGCACGTACTACGTGCAGGCCGTGCTGCACAAGTACGAAACGTTCAACCTTGCGACGGGGCATACCGTCAAGCTGCCCATGCCGCGGGGGGCCGGACAGAACTGGCGGCGAGAGCCCGGCAACCTGTACAACGATCCGCTGCGGGTAGAAATAACCGGGGACCCGGGGCAGGTTGTCAGGATTACGCTTGACCGCGAGAATCCGCCAATCGCGGCGCCGGAAGACACGAAGTACATCCGGCACGTGCGTATCAGGAGCGAGTTGCTGTCGGACTTCTGGGGTCGCGATATGTACCTGGGCGCGCACGTGCTTGTGCCGGAGGGATTCGACGAGCACACCGAAGCCCGGTACCCGCTCATGGTGTTCCACGGACACTACCCGAGCGACTTCGGCGGTTTCCGCACCGAGCCGCCGGACCCGGATCTCGAGCCGGATTACTCAACGCGGTTCAGCCTCGCGGGTTATAACAGGATCCAGCAACAGGAAGCGTACGACTTCTACCAGCAGTGGATCAGCGACGACTTCCCGCGTTACCTCGCAATCGAAATCCAGCACGACAATCCGTACTACGATGACTCGTACGCGGTCAACTCGGAGAACCTGGGTCCCTACGGAGATGCCATCATGCAGGAGTTGATCCCCCACATCGAGGAAGCGTTTCGCGGCA
>JAUIJQ010000420.1 GCA_030431165.1 Rhodothermia bacterium
ACTGGATCGACGGCGGCCACGACGGTAAGGCCTCGTACACAAACCTCCGCAGCGGTCAGTACACGTTTCGCGTTCACGGCACAAACAGCAACGGTCGTTGGAGCGATGAGCCCGCCACGATTGCTGTCACAATTCTTCCACCGTGGTGGCGTACGTGGTGGGCATATGCTGGCTACGTCCTGTTGTTTGCCGCCGGCGTGTTTGCGGTTGACCGCGTCCAGCGCGGGCGGCTTATCAGACGCGAGCGGGAAAAGACGCGCGCCCGCGAGCTGGAGCAGGCACGTGAGATCGAAAAAGCGTACCACGAGCTGCGTGAAACGAAGGATCGCCTTGTACAGCAGGAGAAGCTTGCGTCGCTTGGCTCCCTGACTGCGGGCATTGCACACGAAATGAAGAACCCGCTGAACTTCGTCAACAACTTCGCGGAGTTGAACGAAGAGCTCGTCGACGAAGTAGAGGAGGCGCTACAGACGGGGAATGTCGACGAGGCGAAGGAGGTACTGTCGGATCTCAAAGCGAATACCTCAGCCATTGCTGAACATGGCAGGCGCGCGGACTCCATCGTCAAGGGAATGATGGCGCACGCCTCGGGCGGCCATCGACAACGCGACAACGTTGCAATCAACGACCTCGTGTCGGAGTACGCTGATCTCGCGTTCCATGGAAAGCGCGCGCAGTCACCGGCATTCAAGGTGGAGATTGAGAAAAAGCTGAACCCGGATGCCGGGGTTGTTCGCGTCATAGCACCGGATGTCGGGCGCGTAATCCTGAACCTTGTCGGGAATGCCTTCGACGCGCTCGAAGAACGTGCCACCGCTGATGACGGGTCTTTTGCGCCGACCGTCACCGTTTCGACAGACCGCGATGGTCACCATGTCAGGATTCTCGTAGCGGATAACGGGACAGGCATCGACAAAGACAAGGTCGACAAACTCTTTGAGCCGTTCTTTACAACGAAGCCCGCAGGAAAAGGGACCGGTCTGGGCCTCAGCCTTAGCCACGAGATTGTTGTCACCGGCCATGGCGGCGCCCTGCGCGTTGAGAGCGAACGCGGCGTCGGGACAACGTTCATTGTGGAGCTGCCGATCGACGCGTAAGGCGTTGCGCTGGCTGGTCGGGAGCAGGAGGCGCGTTGCCGTTCCGCGGGCAGGGCACGTCGTTGTGCTGCAACCGCAGGGTTCTTCTTCCCGTAGTCGAAACATTGTCGAGGCCGAAGCCGACCGCAACGCTCACCCTCCCCCGACGCCCGATGCTACGTAATCATATCCTCGTCTTCCTCCGCCACGTTCGCAGGCACAAGGTCTACGCGTTCATAAACATCACCGGCCTGGCGATCGGGCTGGCGGCGTGCATCCTGATCATGCTGTTTATCCGCACCGAAGTGTCTCACGAGGCGATGCACGACAAGGCGGATGACACGTACCGCGTACTGACCATAGACAAAGCGCTCGGCACGAACAATCAGCGCGTCGGAATTACGATGCCCGCGATTGGTCCGGCGCTGCCCGGTGCGTTTCCCGAGGTTGAAGACGCTTTGCGGCTCACGTTTGGTGGGCGCACGCTGCTGCGGTTTGAAGACCAGCCCGCGGTGTACGCGGAGCAGCTCCGGTCGGCTGATCCGAACTTCTTTGCGTTCTTCGATTTCCCGCTTGTATCCGGGGATCCCGAAACTGCCCTTGTCGAGCCCTACAGCATCGTGTTGACCGAATCGGTCGCAGAAGCCCTGTTCAGGGATCAGGATCCGATGGGCCAGTCAATTCGGGACGGAAGCGGCAATGCCCTGACGGTGACCGGCGTGCTGAAGGATCTGCCTGCCAATACACACCTCGACTTTGATGCACTGGGCGCAATCGCCACGCAGGAGGCGCAGGCCCGCGCCAATCAGCCTGAAGGATCAACCAACCCGATCTGGCTGGAGTCCTGGAACATGATCGCGATGCCGACCTACGCGCGATTTGCACCCGGCACCGATGTCTCCGGCTTTGATGCCCGCATGACGCAGCTTGCACGGGACAACGGTGTTGGTGAGAACTTCGACATCACCCTTCAGTCGGTCTCTGACGTCCATCTGAAATCGACGGATGTCATCTTTGACCCGGTGTCCAATAAAGGCGACCTCGCCACCGTCTACGTGTTTGCCGCGATAGCGCTTGTCATACTGCTGATCGCCGTCGTCAACTACATGAACCTCGCCACCGCGCGGAGTACCGACCGGGCACGCGAAGTAGGCATGCGGAAAGTTGTCGGCTCAAGCCGCAAACAACTCGTCGCTCAGTTCCTCGGCGAGTCCATCATGACAACCTGCGTCGCCATTCTGATGGCGGTTGTCCTGGCCTGGATTTCGGTGCCCCTGCTTAATCGGTTGGGCGGCGTCAGCCTCCTTCTTGATGGCGGCACAATCGCGCTCCTGCTGGTCGTGCTCGTGGTACTTGTGCTTGTCGTAGGTGTGCTTGCCGGCATCTATCCGGCGTTTGCGCTGTCGCGCTTTCAGCCAATCAGCGTACTGAAAGGCCCGTTCCGATCCGGCAAACAGGGACGGGCGCTTCGCGTCGGACTCGTCGTCTTCCAGTTTGCCCTGTCGATTGCACTCATCGGCGCAACAGCCATTGTGCAGAAGCAGCTCCGATATATCCAGAACAAGGATATCGGATACGATCGCGAGCAGGTTGTCGTCTTCGACATGGTTGACGGTAACATGGCGCAGGATCTCGACAACTACCGCGCTGAGCTGATGTCGCACAGTGCGTTTGTTGCGGCAGCCGCGACCGCGAACCTGCCGGGCCGCACATTTGGTCGCACGCGTGTGCGGCCCGAGGGTGTCCCCGACGACGACATCTGGATCTGGTCGCAGGTATCAGTGTCTCCCGAGTTTCTCCCGACACTTGGAATGGAGGTCGTCGAGGGCCGCAACTTCAGCCGTGACCGTGGCACCGACTCGTCGGGTGTGGCGCTCATCAACGAGACCGCCGTTGACCTGCTGGGCTGGGACGACCCCGTTGAGCGGCGGATCTACTTTGGTGCCAACGATTCTGTAGGCGTGCGGATTGTCGGCGTTGTGCGCGACTTCCACTTCGCCGACATCCATCAGAACATCGAGCCGGTAATCATCTTCCCGATGCTTGGTCCGGCGGGCAATACGCTCGCCGCGCGGGTTGCCGCGGGCCGCGCCCGCGATGCCATAGCCGTCGCAGAGCAGAAGTGGGCCTCGGTATTTCCGGATTACCCGTTCGAGTTTTCGTTCCTCGACGACGAGTTTGACGCTTTGTACACGCGCGACACCAACACGGGGCGTGTCGTGAACATTTTCTCCGGATTGGCAATCCTTATCGCCTGCCTCGGCCTGTTTGGGCTCGCCAGCTACACGACCACGCAGCGCACAAAAGAGATCGGCGTTCGGAAGGTGATGGGCGCTTCCTCAGAAAGCGTGACCTGGCTACTAGTCAAAGATTTTGTTCGATGGGTGGTGCTCGCAAACGTCATTGCCTGGCCGCTGGCGTGGTTTGCGTCGTCGCGCTGGCTCGAGAGTTTCGCGTACCGGGTATCCGTTGATCCCCTGCTGCTGCTTGGTGCCTCGGTTGTTGCGCTCGTGATCGCAATTGCAACCGTGTTTGGGCAGTCGTGGCGGGTGGCGGCGATGAATCCGGCCCGGGCGCTGCGGTACGAGTAACAACGCGCATGACGTACGCATGACGGTACGCATTCCAGTACGCATGACGGTAGCATAGCCGCACGGATGGGCGTACGAATAGCGGATGGGCGCCGGGCTCACCGGTTTCCGCCTGCCATTTGTTTCGCTTCAGGGAGTGTGCGCAGTCGCCACATGCTGT
>JAUIJQ010000421.1 GCA_030431165.1 Rhodothermia bacterium
GCCCGTTTGAACTAGCCGTACCTCATGAGGAGGGCGAGGGGGGTGCCCCAGCACGACAACCTCGACCACAAGTACCATTTGTTCATGTGACACCCCTCCCCGTTTACCACGGAAACATGGAGGTGTACGGTTATCGAATCGGTGATTTTGCGTACATCACAGACGTAAGCCGGATTCCCGACGCGACCTTTGAACTATTGCGCGGTGTGGACACACTCGTCCTCGATGGGTTGCGACACGAGCCGCATCCCACACACTTTACAATAACGCAGGCCATCGAAGTTGCGCAGGCGGCTGGGGCAAGAAGAACGTACTTTACCCATCTCACGCACACTATGGACCACGGCGTGGAAGATGCGAAGCTGCCTGAGGGCTGCGCGCTCGCTTATGACGGGCTTGCATTCGACATCCCGATCCGTGACAGCTGATGCGCATCCTCATTCTAAACGGACCGAACCTGAACCTGCTTGGTACGCGTGAGCCCGACACGTACGGCGCGGCGACGCTGAGCGACCTTGAGGAGTCCCTGCGGACTGAGTTCGACACACACGATCTTTCGTTCCTTCAAAGCAATACGGAAGGCGTGCTGATTGATGCCATCCAGGGAGCCGCAGAGCTCGACGGCATTGTGTTCAATCCCGGCGGGTACACGCACACATCCGTTGCGCTTCGGGATGCAGTTGCGGGCGTCCCTGTACCGGTCGTTGAGGTGCATATTTCGAATGTTGCTGCTCGTGAGCCATTCCGACATACATCGCTGATAGCGCCGGTTTGCATCGGTCATGTCGCCGGGTTTGGGCTTTCGGGTTATCGCCTTGCCGTTCTGGCACTCGAGCACCACGCTGAACGTAAGCGGGGCGCCGGTTCAGCATGAGCTTCGCGGGCAGGATCAAGAAGCTTGCGTCAGAGACTGCCGTCTATGGCATTTCGTCAGTCGTCGGGCGGCTGATCACGTTTCTACTCTTCCCTTTCTACTCGCAGTACTTCTCGCCCGACCAGTATGGTGTCGTCGGCGTTGTGTTCACCCTGTTCATCTTCACGAACGTGGTGTACCAGTACGGGATGGAGTCGGCGTACCTCAAGTTTGCGAGCGACCGCGGCAACGACGACGGCGGCTACGAAAGCGACGCGGCGGGCGACAGTGGCGTCTCAACCGCGACCCCGGATGTGCTCAGCACCTCCATCTGGTCCCTGCTCGCAACGTCTCTCCTTTTCTCTGCGCTGCTTGTCGTTGGTCGATCCCAGGTTGCCGGACTCATCAGCCTCGCACCTGAATGGCACTACCTGCTGCATTTTGTGGCTGTCATTCTTGTCCTGGATACGTTGGCGGTTGTTCCGTTTGCAAAGCTGCGATTGGATAACAGGCCTTACCGTTTTGCCGCGATTCGCATTGCCGCCGTTTTGGTCAACGTCGCCCTGAACGTGTATCTCATTGCGGTTCGCGGCATGGGCATCGAGGCCGTATTCATCGCCAACGTCGTTTCGTCGGGTCTCGCACTTGTGCTGCTGCTGCCGACCTTCGTGATGCAGCTACGACCGCGGTTTGATACCGCCGTCTGGCGCGCGCTGCTTTCGTTCGGGCTGCCGTTTATTCCGGCCGGCCTCGGATACGCATTCGCCGACCGCGTCAATATCTTCTTCCTCAATGCGATGACACCCGAGCGGGTGCTTGCACTACACGGCGATCAGATCGACACGGCAATGCTGGCCACCCTGACAGCGCCGGCAGACTTCGGCGAGTACATGGCAGGGGTCTTTAACGGGATCGCCAAGCTTGCGGTGCTGATGGCTCTCGTCGTACAGATGTTTCGGTACGCGTGGCAGCCCTTCTTCCTGCATCACGCACGCGATGACGATGCTCGTCCGCTGTTCGCCCGCGTCTTCACGTTGTTTGTCGCCGCCGGATTACTCGTCGTGCTGGCCGTCTCGTTCTTCGCGCAGGAAATCGTGTCAATTCCGCTTCCGGGTGACCGCCATCTTGTGCAGCCGCGGTATTGGCTCGGCCTGTTTGCAGTCCCCGTTCTTTTGGTCGGATATCTCTTCCAGGGGATGTACTACAACTTTGCGGCAGGCGCATACATCCGAAAAAAGACAGGATACTTTGTGTACTGTGCCCTGGCCGGTGCCGCCGTGTCAATCGTTATCAACGTTGCATTCGTTCCTTACTACGGAATGATCGCTGCCGCCTGGGCCGCTGCATCGGCGTACTTCGTCATGGCGGCACTCCTCTACATGCTGGTACGCCGTGATTTCCCCGTACCCTACGACTGGAAACGGATTCTGTCGCTGGGACTGGTCGCCCTGGCCCTGTTTCTGGCGTGGCATCGCATCGACGCGCTGCAGCAGACATTGCCCGAAATGGGCCTACTGGCAGGGTTTGTGCTGGCAATCTTCGGGTTGGGCATTGTATCGCCCGGGAGCGTCCGTCGCACCTTTTCTCGCGCGTAAGAGGCTTTCTGTGCTGCCTGGCCCGGGCGCTACAGCGCCTACCGTGTATGGATAGGTCGTCGGAATGGACCTTGCAATGCGTTTACATCGTCCAAGTCGGCGTCTAAATTTGAGAACACTGCTCGCCGATACCGGCAGGGGAGCCACCGGCAGATAGCCCATGTCTCCGTCACGACCTCAGAAGACCAACGTAAGGATGCCCAGAGTACTGCTCGCCCTTTTTGCAATGTCCTTGCTGCCCGTGGCGGCGCAGGCACAGCTCACCGAACGTGTCCATCCCGTTGATGCCCGGGTTCAGGAGGACGATCTGGTCGCTCCGCGGGAATTCCACGCGACGACATTTCTGTCGGAGCGTCCCGAAGGCCGTGCGGCACTGCAGGAGTATCACGCGCGAAAGGCCGCCGGCCTCCTCGCCCAACCGGGGGGTGCTGCGAACGCGGGAAGCGAATCAGTCGGCTCACAGGTCGGTTTCTCCGTGTACAACTTTGACACCGAGTCGTACGAAACAATCGACTTCACGTTGAAGATCGAGGCGACGCGATACAACATCTGGGTCGAGACGGCGCTACTCAACGGCACGGTCAGCGACTCGCAGATCAACAGCCTCCATGCCGCGCTTGGTACAAGCACACCGGCCGGCTCATATAACAGCGGGCAGGGAATCATCGTAAATGACGAAGAAGTCTTCGGGATGCCGCCAAACGTAGATGGCGATTCCGAAACCGACATCCTGCTGCTCGACGTACGTGACGACGCGAGCCAGGGGTTTGTCGTTCTGGGCTTTTTTGACCCACGTGACCTGACTCCTTCGGGCAACAACCGGGACATTCTCTACCTCGACACCGATCCAGGCCTGAACAATCCAGAGACGATACTCGCAACGGCCGCGCACGAGTACCAGCACCTCATCATGGCGGCGTACGACAGCAATGAAAACACGTTTGTCAACGAAGCGCAGTCAGAGTGGGGCGAACTCATGAACGGCTACTATGGCCGTGACATGGACTTCCTGATCGACCTGAATGAACACGGTACGGCGTTCTTTCGGTACCGCGCTGATGTCGGTGGGATTACTGATCGGGAGCGTGGTCAGCTGTTCACGCTTTACCTCGCAGAACAATACGGCACGCTGGTCGCCGGCGCGGTGACACGGCAGGGAGCAAACGGACAGTCTGGTTAATCCAGCTTTAGTCAGTTAAGACTTCTTCGATGAGCTGATTGCCGCCAAGGGCAAGCCCCGGCCTGCGGCCACGGCGATTACCGACTACCTGGGCAATCTCGGGTCCGAGGAAATCCAGGCGCGCCAGCAGGCAGCGGAACTGGCGATACTGGAGATGGGGATCAGCTTCACCATCTACAGCGAGGGCGAGAAC
>JAUIJQ010000422.1 GCA_030431165.1 Rhodothermia bacterium
CCGCTGTTGCAAACGTCGTCGGAAAAGCACCCGCGACAAAAACCGAGTGGGCGCTTGTAGAGGGTACCCGCGTCCGCACATCAGAGTTTATCTCTGCGACGACAACACCGTTCCCGCTGTTGATCCTCCGCGACCCTCCCGGAAGTAATTCAACGGCGACGCTCGAGAAGGGGACAAAGACGTGTGATACGATCAACAACATGACCGTAATCGGCGGAGAAGCCGGCACGTCGGTTCACCTCGAATTCGGATTTACCTCTGCTGTAAGCGTTGGGTTTGGAATCGAGATCGAAACCGGCAAGCAAGGCGCCGGCGGGATTGTAGAAGCCAAGGGCGTTGCAGGCCGTGACAACGGTACCGGAAGTTCCCTGGAGATCTGTCATACGGCAACCGAGACCTGGTCAACTTCTGATGACCCGTCCTGGACTGGTGAAGATCTGTACATGGGCGTCGCGTTGAACCTGCTCTTTGCCCGTGCGGACCAACTTGAGGAGAGTGCCTGCGTGGTAGGCGTCACCGAAACGTTGGCCGCTGATATCGATCCCGACGACGCATTTGAGACGACATACGTATACGGAACAACACACATCGCAACGTCGCTCATTCCAGCGCTGGAAGACCTGATCGAAATCAACGGGGATGTGCCACTGACGGGCGATCCAGACAACGACGGAAACGACGACACGGTTACGCTCGAAAAGGCGTTGGCGAACTGGAAAGAGACACTGGCAAACGCGGATTCACTTGAGCAGGCGGGACTGGCCGCTGACGATGTCAAGAACATCTCTTTCAGCAGCGGCGCAAACTACGAGTACTCACAAACCGACGAAGAATCATCCAGCCAGGTATTCTCCACGCGGATACATGCCAGCGGTGAGTTTGCCTTTGGGATTAAGGCGGTGATTTTCGACTTCTCACAGGAATGGCTGTTTACCGGGAGTGTCACGCGTGAGACGACTTGGGACTCCACGCGGACAAACGAGACCACCCGCACCGTCGGCTATACCCTCTCGGATGGCGACACCGGCGACTTCTTTTCGGTTGATGTGGGAATGGACCCACGGTATCACACACCCGTCTACGGGATTGTGTCGGGCCGAAGTTCAAATCCGTGGGAGCAGGGCCCCGGCTCGGTTGCACAGGACGGAACACGTACCTGCGGTTTTGAAGGCAAGCCGTGTACGCAGCGGCGCGACTGGCCCGAGATCACGGTTAATCCGCCGGTGTTGTACGACGTTGATCCAGACGAAGCGGGCAACTTCGAACTGACGCTGACGAACCGCAGTGAAAACAATGAGCGGAGGCAGTACACGCTCGCGGTGCCCGGCGAAACCAACCCGCGCAACCTTGGCCTCACTGTTACGGGTGACCTCCTCGGTGGCGAGCGTCTTGAGACGTTTACGTTGGAAGGCGGCGAGTCACGCACCATCAATCTCGACGTCCACCGTGTGTCTCCGACGTATGCATACGAGGACGTCGGCCTCATGCTGTACCCGGCCAACGACTATGCGATCTGGCAGGGCGATCCGCGCACGCCGTTTGCGACATCCGACACGGCGTTTATCAGCGTGTACTTCGACGCACCGTGTACTGATGTGTCGATCCTTCGACCCGAGTCGCCGTGGTACTACAACAGCGGCAGTGGCCCTTTGCAACTCATGCTCGACGGGTTCAGCAGCGACGTCGGAAACGCCGATTCGCTTGTCGCAATCGGTGTGCAGTATCGCCGCGTCGGCTCACCAGGCTGGTTCCTCGCAGACAGCGCGCACGTCGGCACAATCGGCCAGAGTGCAACGTCGTGGGTTGACGGACTCTGGACTCCGCCGCAGGACGGCGAATATGAGCTGCGTGCGTTCAGCGAATGTGTGGCGACACAGCCCGGCGACAATCCGCCGCCGGTGTATTCGGACGTCGTCGCGGGGACGGTTGACAACAAGCCGCCAGTGATCTTCGGCACGCCGGAACCCGCAGACCAGATCCTGGCACTTGGACGGGACATCTCGATCACGTTCGACGAACCGGTTGCGTGCGAGTCGTTTGTCACGATCGGAAACGGCACAAACACGACGCTGTCATATGCATCCGGCCCGAATTCGGGTACGCAGATCGCAGGCCTCCAGCGCGTCTGCGACGGCCGCACGGTGATTCTGGCACCGCCCCCGACATTCGACTGGGCGGCTGCGGAGGGCCTCGTGCTCGAAGCATCCATCGACGACATCACCGACCTCGCGGGCAACGAGCTCGCAGGTGATGCCACCACATGGATGTTCAGCGTGCGGCGAAGTGCGTTTGTGTGGAGTCCGGCTAACGTGGATCTCGACATCACGCGAGGAACCGAATCCAGGGTAACAGCGCAGCTCGTCAACGGCCGGGCAACTGACTCGGAGTTTGATTTGCCGCTTGCGTTCAAACTTGGATCAGCGGCCGGTGACACCGTGGTTGTTTCGCCTTCGCTGACAACCGGCACGGTGGTTCCGGGCGGTACCGCAACGGTCTCCTTTCTGATACCCGATACACTTCCACTTGGTGAATACTCGGCCACCCTTGAAGCAACGCGCGTGGAATCCGGATTTGCCCAGGAGAAGATTCCGTTTTACGTCAACGCCAATGTCGTTTGTGCACCGCCTCCGTCTTGGGCGGTGAATCCTGCGGCGTTTGAGTACTCGATGACAATGACCGCGACGCTGAATCTCTCGGGTACAAACTCGACCGACGCTAATGATCTTGTCGTCGCCAAAGTAGGCAACGACGTGCGCGGAGTTGCTGGTATCGATGACGGCCGCATCTCCATGATCATCTTCAGCAATACAATTGCGGGTGAGACGGTCCGCTTCGAGGTCTGGGATGACTCTGCGTGTACGTTGTTTGACGAGACAGGCAAAACGTTTGTGTTCGAGAACAACGCAGTGCAAGGAACGGTTGCAAACCCCACGCAGATCGTCGCGCCGTTTGTGACGGATCCCAACGCAATCAATCTTGCGGCCGGATGGACGTGGATGTCGCTCAACAAGACGCCCGCTGACGCTGCTGTTGCAACAGTCCTGGCGGATATTGCAGCAACGCCGGGTGACGTGATCAAATACGGGTCCAACTTCTCGATCTTCGACCAGCAGTTTGGATGGGTTGGCACACTCGCGACGGTTGATCCCGGCCCGGGCTACCAGATCTACCTGCAGCAGTCGAATGCGCTGCTGCCTACGGGCGCGGTCGTCGACCTGGCGTCAAACCCAATCGCCGTCCAGGCCGGGTGGAACTGGGTCGGATACCTGCCGCAGACGGCGCAGCCGGTGAACGATGCACTCCAGTCGCTTGGCACAGCCTCAAACGGCGATGTGATTAAGAGCCAGTTTGGATTCGCGCAGTACGATTCGGGTACATGGTACGGTTCGCTTACCGACATGAAGCCAGGACTGGGTTATCAGCTCAACGTCGCAAATGCCGGTACGATCACCTATACAGAACCGTCCGCGAATTCCGCAATAGCCACTGCTACCGGGTATGAGGCCCGACCTCGTTCGAACAATGCGGCGATATCCGGCCCGGCGAGCGCCGAGTTGGTCACTGTGGCGACGGATGCCACAATGCGCAATGGCAATCCCGGCGCTGAGCACGCAGCCCGAGGAATCAGTACACGTACTCCTCGTTCGTCCACAACGCCGCCCTCGGCAGTGGCGCTGCGTCTGGACGACACGCTGGAGGATGGTTCGGAAAGCGCGCTTAATCCGGGCGACTTTGAAACCAGCATGACCGTGACCGCGACAGTGACTATCGACGGGCAAGTGACACTCGGTAGCGACGCGC
>JAUIJQ010000423.1 GCA_030431165.1 Rhodothermia bacterium
CGCGAGACGATTGCCGTCGCAAATCGTGCCTTTGGCCGTATCGTCGGCTTTGGGCGTAAGTCTGTTGCAATCGACAGCGAGCGCATCATTACGCCCAGCGACTACAAACTCGAAGCCAACTATCCTAACCCGTTCAGGGATGAGACGACCATTGGTTTTGAATTGCCACTTGACAAGCGGATCTCCGTCAAGGTCTATGACATCACAGGGCGCCTGGTCTCAACAATTGTGGACAACCAACAGTACACGAAGGGAGCCCACGAAGTGACGTGGGACGGTACTGGAAATAGTGGTTCGACGGTCGCTTCGGGCACGTACTTCTACACACTGGAATACGGCAACTTCCGCCAGAGTCGCCAGCTGGTTCTCGTCAAGTAGAACCGCCGCGTACACCACACGCATTCCGGACACGGGGAGGCCATCCAGACGGGTGGCCTCTCTTGTATCCGGACGCCACAAAGACTGTCTCACCCGAAGGCAGCACCCACGGTTTGCCTACCTTCCTACAAGCGTGTACCGTATTTTATGGGTTCGGCTCGCCGTTCCTCATCGGCAGTCCCGAACCCGACATTGCGAATCCGACCTAGCGAATCCGACCTAGTCTGCAACCTCGTCGACTATGCGCCACGCCCTTTCCCGCTCCCGCACGCCCGCTTCCTCCCCACTGCTGGTTCTAGCCGTCCTCTTGTTGTCTGTCCTGACAGCCGACTCGGCTCTCGCACAGGGCAAGATCGCCGGGCGCGTCACAGACAATACCACGGGAGAAGCGCTAATTGGCGTCAACGTGGTCATTGATGGAATCCAACAGGGCACGGTAACCGATGCGGATGGCAACTACGTCATTCTGAACGTGCGACCGGGAACGTACACTCTCGTCTTTTCTTACATCGGTTTTCAGGCACAGCGGGTCGAAGGCATCGTCGTATCGACGGGCCAGACGTCGCGCTACGACCTTCGCATGAGCGAAGAGATCATCGAGGGCCAGGAGATTGTAATCGAAGCGCAGCGCCCACTGGTTCAGAAGGACCTCACAGCATCATCAAAGACAGTCGGCGCCGCAGAGATCGACGCGCTTCCCGTTGAAAGCTTTCTCGGCGTTCTCGTAACGCAGGCCGGCGTCACACAAGGCCCGGGCGGAACCATTCACGTCCGCGGCGGACGAAGCAACGAAGTTTCGTATCTCGTTGACGGCCTCTCCGTCGCGAACCCCTTCAACACGAACGGACTCGCAACGAGCGTCGCCGCTGACGCCATTCAGGAGATGACGGTCATCTCGGGCGCGTTCAACGCTGAATACGGTCGTGCCATGTCGGGTATCGTCAACCTTGTCACAAAGGAGGGCGGCGACCGCATCACGGGTACCGTGTCGGTATACGGCGGTGACACAATCACCGGACACGATGACGTCTTCTTCACCCCCTCAGGTGTGAAGCTCAACGACTATACGGCAATTGCTTCGCTGGGTGGACCCATTCCCTTCATGAAGAAGGTCAGGTTCTTCCTGTCGGGTCGTCGTGACGTCGACGACGGATATATCTACGGCATCCGGGAGCATAGTCCGTCGGACTCTGCGAATTTTAACGACGACCCGTGGTACTACGAGATCAACGGCACACCCTGGGATGAAGACCCGGTCGTAGATGATACGCCCGTGCCTATGAACAGCTCGTCCAGTTACAACTTCATCGGAAAACTGACGGCCCGACCGCTGAAGGGAATCAAGACCGAGTATTCGCTGATCCTGGACGGCGCTGAGCGCACACCGTTCAACTTCGCATATCGGTATAACCCCGACGGCGTGGCCAGTAGCAGAGACTATTCGCATAACCACAGCTTTCACCTTACGCACACACTCAGTGACAAGGCGTTCTACACGCTGAAGCTGTCGTATGCCGCGAACAACTTCTCGAGCTACCTCTACGAAAATCCGTTTGACCCGCGCTATGTCTCGACCGGCGCCATTATCGGTTACCCGGGCTCTAACTTCCTCTTTGGCGGCAATCAGAAAGGTCACTCGTATGAATTCTCGTCATCTGCGCGTGCGAAGCTCGACGTAATCAAGCAGTTTGGTGCCGTACACGAGACAAAGGCGGGCGTTGAGATTCAGCGTCACTCGCTTAGCCGACAGGTGTTCACTGTACTATTTGACGGTGACACGTTTACGCAGCCAACCGTTCTGCCGCCGGGTGAGAGTCCGTCGCACGACCGATATGGATGCAAGGTCTTCCTTGAACTACCGGGACAGGACCCGAACGACTGTGAGGACCAGAACGCGATCGAGATTGCCGCCTATGCCCAGGACAAGCTGGAGTTCGACAACTTCATCATCAACGTAGGCCTCCGCTTCGAGCAGTTCCGCCCCAACGGGAGCTACATTACTTCGCTGCTTGATCCGAAGGGTGAACTGGACGCCGCTGAGAACAAGAACCTCCTGCTGCCCCGAGTCGGCGTTTCTTTCCCAATTACCGATCAGGGCATAATTCACTTTTCGTACGGGCACTTCGCGCAGATGCCTCCGCTGCGCCAGCTCTACATCAACCCCGAGTTTGAGTTTCCCGCCGGCAGCGCCCCAACCTTTGGAAACCCGAACCTTCGTCCTGAACGCTCGGTCCAGTATGAGCTCGGTTTGCAGCAGCAGATCGGTCAATCGATGGCCTTTGACATCACTGGGTTCTTTAAAGACATTCGCGACTACCTCGCCCTGCAGCAGGTCCGCTTCAGTACGGTTGCAGGCGAAGATCTATATAACATCTACCTCAACAGGGACTACGCAAACGTCAAAGGGATGACGTTCGCTCTTACGAAGCGTCGCGATCCGGGTGGTCTTCTCTCAGCAACGATCGACTACACGTTCCAGCTTGCTGAAGGTAACCGGACGGATGGCAACGCTTTCTTCTTCAACTTCCTGTCGGGACGTGAGAACGAATTCGAGCTCGTGCCCCTGTCCTTCGACCAGCGGCACGTGATTGGCACTACGGTAACCCTGACACAACCCGGAAACTGGAGCGCATCATTCCTGGGTCAGTTTGCGACGGGCTATCCCTACAGTCCGCTCATCATCAATGAAAACATCGACGACCTGCCGAACTCAGGTCGTAAGCCGAACCAGATCAAGCTCGACGCGCACCTGTACAAAACGTTTTCGATCCAGGGCGTTAGCGTGCGTGCGTTTGCCAAGGTGTTCAACATTCTTGACCGCCTCAATGAGCGATTCGTATTCGATGACACGGGCCGCGCAACGTACTCTCTTGGCAACTCGCGTGGAGAGCACGCCGCCTGGGAGCCGTTCTACGGCCAGCTAGGCATCCACAATTTCGACGAGTACACGTCGCGCCCGCAGTACTATTCCGCACCGCGTGAAATCAGTATTGGCGCCACCTTCAGCTTCTAGTTGAACAGCGACTTTTCCTCGAACACCATTAGATAGATTGGTCACTTACAAGACCGTGCGATCCATGAAGCTACTCGGCAAAACGGCACTTTGGCTGCTCCTGTCGACCGCACTCCTTTCCCCGGCCGCTGCGCAGAAGAACGATTTTGACCACGGTCGCCAGCGCGGCTGGGACGTGGCGACGACATCGGCCTGGATGAACTACCAGGCGGCAAAGTCGTCGGCGTTCAATGGCGTTGCCGCTGAGTGCGAGGACTTGACAAACCGTCGAGACGTGATCATGAACGGCAACCGGATTACGTCACAGATCACCAACTTTGGGTCGATCTCGTCACCCGGTAACACTATCACGGATATCGTGTGGAACGGCCTGGGCTACGGATACGAGTTCGGGCCCTTCGTTGCCGCC
>JAUIJQ010000424.1 GCA_030431165.1 Rhodothermia bacterium
TGCCGCACGTTCTGGGTGAGCGGATGCATCGCGTAAAACGTCGCGATGCCCTTCGAGCCAAGCGGCGACTGCAGGCCGCGCACGCCTTCAAACTGTCTGTTCGGGATGGCCATGAACCAGCTCGGCGCGTTATTCGCCGTTGACCCGAACACGTCGTTGTCCTCGGAGAAACCCAACCCCCACGTGTTGTTGCTCGTGCGAGTGAGAAACTCCATCGACCGGGCATCCGGCGTGAACCTGAAAAAGCCCTGGTAAAACTGGTGCGGTACGCCACCGACCGAACCGTCAAAACCGGCATACCCGACCGAACCCCAGATATGGTTGTCGAAGCCGTACTGAAGCTGCGACGGACCGGCATGCGTGTCGGATGTACTCCATCCCGTCATCAGGACTTCGCGCACGTCTGCCACATCGTCGCCGTTAGTATCCATGAGGAAGAGGAAGTGCGGCGCCTGCGCGACAATGACGCCGCCGTTCGAGAAGGTCAGCGACGTGGGGATGTTCAGACCATCCGCAAACACCGTCACCTTGTCGGCGCGGCCATCGCCATCGGTGTCTTCGAGGATCTTGATGCGGTCGTCACCTTCGGCGTCGTCGCGCACGAGGTTCGGGTAGTCAGTTGTTTCGACCACCCACAGTCGACCCCGCTCATCGAATGCCATCGTGATGGGATTGATGATCATTGGCTCTGACGCGAACAGCTCGAGTCGAAACATCGGCGGGACGTGGATCAGTCGCTGAGACTCTTCGGCGCTGAGCGGCCGCTGCATCCGCAGATTGGGGTCGCGCTTTTCGTAGTTGGGCAGTGGCGCCTCGACGTACTCCGGGGCTGGGACCTCAAACGCTTCCCATTGCTCTTTAACATCGTCGGCCACGGCCCAGACGATGCCGCGTTCCACCAGGGCGTGGAAGCCCGGGTTGCCCCACGTTCGTTCGTCGTGTCCAAATGCGGTGTAGAAGATGCGGCCCTCGCCTTGCGTGCGTGTCCAGGTGTACGGCTCCCGTCCGGTTTCATCGACGCGTTCCATCAACACATCGATGTCGCGACCAACATGCGTGTGCACGTAGGTTTCATCCCACGTCTCGAACGTTTCCAATCCGGCGACGATCGGATGCTGCGGCTTGACAGTTTCGGCAGAGAATGTGCCGGTGCCATGCGACAGGAACTGTCCGCCGACAAGTGCCACAAACGCATCGGAGTTCCGGAAGCAATACGACGCGGAGTGTACCGGGATAAATGCACCGCCATTCTCGACAAAGGAAAGCAGGGCGGATTCCTGTGACGTCGTGATGCTGTCGTGGTTTGCGTAGAGCAGGACGCCGTCGTACCAGCGCAGGGTCTCGTCGTTGAGCGCTTCTTCGGGGTCTTCGACGTAAGTCAGGTGGATGCCACGTTTGGCCAGCGGGCCGGCGAGGAGGGGATAGAAAGCGGACGAGTTGTGGTGCTCGGAGTTGTGGCCGAGGAAGAGGATCTCAATCGGACGGCCTTCGGGTGTTGGCGGACCCGGTTGGGCAGTAGCGATGGTGGAGGAGGCAAATAGCGCGATAGCCAACGCTACGGGCAGGGTTGCCGAAGATCGAAGGGGCAGGCTGGGCATGGGGACGAACCGCGGGAGTTGCATTCGGACAAACGTCCGGCAATGTAGGCAGGCAGACGCGGGTCGTGCAATTAGCCGGCCCTCAGACCTGAAGGTCCTTCCAGCGACCGGTTCGGAACCAGAGCACGGCGAGCACTGCCAGCACAACCTGTGCAAAGGCAATCGCCGTAAATACGCCTCGTGCCTCGAGTCCCATGGTGAACGCAAGCACAAGGGCCAGCGGAATCTGAAACAGCCAGTAGGCGATCAGGTTGATGATCGTCGGAGAAGTAGTGTCGCCGGCTCCGTTGAAAGCCTGGACGACGACCATGCCGTACGCAAACGCGGGATAACTGAAGGCAACGATCGAGAGGCAGAGTGCGCCGGTCGCGATTGCCCCGGGATCGTCGGTGAAGAGCATGATGATCTCTTCCCCAAACAGCAGCATGATGACGCCAAAGATGCTGAGAAAAACGGCGTTGACCGCGCCGGCGTACCACACCGATTTTGCTGAGCGATCGGGTTTCCCGGCACCAAGGTTCTGGCCAACCAGTGTCGCCGCTGCGTTCCCCATTCCCCACGAAGGCAGCATTGCGAAGACGATGACGCGAACAGCGATCGTGTAGCCGGCCACAACCGCGCTTCCGAATTCAGCGAGGATGCGCACTACGCCGATCCAGCTAGCTGTGCCGACCAGGTATTGAACTACCGCTGGTAGTGAGAGGCGGACCAGCTTCTCCACAGTGCGTGCACGAAACTCCATGTGTTTCCGTTGTACGCGAATCCGGAGTCGTCCGCTTGTCAGAACACGGAGCTGGTAAGCGACGCCGATGGCGCGACCTATTACGGTTGCTACGGCGGCCCCGGTTACGCCCATCGCGGGGATGGGGCCAAATCCAAAAATCAGGATCGGGTCAAGTATGATGTTGAGGATGTTCGCGATCCAGAGTGCGCGCATCGCAAAGATTGCATCTCCGACACCGCGAAAAATCGCGTTGATCAGGAACAGGAGAAGGACGACGATATTCGTCACGAACATCCATCTGAAATAGCTTGTCCCGGTAGCGACGACTGATTCTGTCGCTCCCATAAGACGTAGCAGGTCTGCGGCGCCGAGGCCACCACCAATGGCAACGGGGATAGACACAATGGCCGCGAGTCCGATTGCCTGAAACGCGGCTCGAGCGGCCGCGTCGGTGTCACCTTCGCCGATACGCCGCGCTACGGTCGCGGCGGCAGCCATGGACAAGCCGATGCCAACGGCAAACACGAGTACGAGCAGCGTCGCGCCGTAGCCCACCGCCGCAACCGCGTCGGGCCCAAGCTTGCCGACAAAGAAGACGTCGGCAATCTCGAACACCGCCTGCATCATCATCTCGAGTACCATCGGGATGGCGAGCAGCACAATTGCACGACGTAGCGAACCCGTCGTGTAATTGCGCGGGTGTCCGGCGAGCACGGCCCTTATCTCGGCGGCAAAGGAGAGATTCTCCGGGGGCGTTATTTCTGGAGCGCGATGGGCCACGAGCAGACGGTTAGACGGGCGAGCGGTGGGAGGGGCACGAGGTTACGGCATCTGGGCCAGATGGTTGTAGCGAAGTGATTGCCCGTTTGTCCGGTCTGAGTGAATTCTTCAGATCGTCGCCACCGACTCGTGGGGCAGGCGCGGCGTATATTGTGCACCGCCACTCACAACCGCCCACTACGTCACATGGCAAAAGCGCTTCCTCCGATCAAGAAGATCGCCGTTGCAATTGCAGGCAAGTCCGCCAATCCTCACGTGGTTCACCAGGCTGCACGGTTTGCTGAGCAGCTTGGTGCCAAGCTTGTTGCTGTGCATATCCGTTACCCCGGTGCCGGCAAGCCGACCTTTATGATGGATGCGCTCCCCGTGTTCTCCGAAGACGACATTCGCGAGCACATTCGTCGCCGTGGCTATAAGGAGCTTGCTGATACAATCCCGGTGCGCATCTTCGAGGGGAGTAATCCGGCGAAGCTGTTGGCGCGGGTGACACGGTCGGTTGACCTGCTCATCATCGGTCAGAAGAACCGAAACCGCATCCTGCAGGCGCTGTCGTCGTCGCCGCTTCCTCAGCAGATCATGGATGTCGTTGAGTGTCCGGTGCTTGTCATTCCGCCGAAGAGGCGCACCAAGAAGGCATAGACGCCTGTCAGACACGGTCCAAAGGCACCGCGTGGATGCAATGCGAGGTGCCAGGACG
>JAUIJQ010000425.1 GCA_030431165.1 Rhodothermia bacterium
ACCTGTTCGTAAACAACAACGCTGACAGGGGTAACAGGTGGACGACCTATTGGTCAATCGATGACGCCGCGTACACCCAGGTCGTGTCGCTGGACTACACCTCGATCGAAGTCGCAGACGTCAATGGTTTTACAAAAGTCGCTGACCAGGATGAGTCCATCTCGCTGGGCGCAGCGCTTGCACCCGGTGGTACCCTGTACATCCTGTTTGAGGGCGACGACGTATCGGGCAGCGGGTCTCGTGACGAGTTTGCGGTAGCCAATTTGTCCATCACGCCGTTCGGCGGCACGCCCGTTGAGTTGGCGTCATTCTCGGCCCGGGGCGACGGTTCAGACGCGTTGCTGCAGTGGTCTACCGCCAGCGAGTCGGACTTCAGCGGATTTGAGATCGAGCAGCGCACGACGGCTGGCTTTGTCTCGCACGGCTTTGTGTCGGCGCGTGGCAGCGGCAGTGATTACAGCTTCCGTGTCACGGACCTTCGCGCGGGCACCCACGCATTCCGCTTGAAGTCTGTAGATCTCGACGGGACGTTTGAGTACACGGCACCGGTACAGGTCGAAATTGCGTTGCCGCAGGCCTTTGACGTCGCGGGGATCTTTCCAAATCCGTTCACCAGCGAAGCCCGGATTGAGTTCGCCGCACAGCAGCAGCAGCGCGTGCAGGTAGACGTGTATGACATCGTTGGGCGGCACGTAGAGCGCGTGTTCGACGAAGTTGTACCGGCCAACGCGCCGCAGTCCGCTGTTCTGCGTGCCGGTTCACTGCCGACCGGCGTGTATCTTGTCGCGGTGCGCGGAGAGCATTTTGTGACCACAGAACGGGCTACGATCGTTCGCTAGCCCAATTGGTCGGGCAACCCTTCGAAATTCTGGCTCCTTCACGTTACCTTGACAGGGTTCCTGTCACGTGATGAAGCGGGTTCGTTGGGCAATTTTATCTCGAATCGTACTCAAAGGCTACCGGCGCTCGCTGCGCCGGTAGCCTTGCTTGTTGCCTGTTTGCTGGCTGCGGCCGCTATGCTCCCGGCCTGTTCTTCAACAGAGGGGGCTGAACAGGACTTTGCGCAGGTCCTTCCAGATCGCGTCGACTATAACTTCCACGTCAAGCCGATTCTTTCCGATCGGTGCTACGCCTGTCACGGGCCGGACGAAAACGCGCTGAAGGCAGGCCTGCGTCTCGACCTGGAATCAGGCGCAACGGGACGCCTCGAATCGGGCGGCCGGGCGATTGTGCCGGGGAATATCCGCAAGAGCCTTGTGGTTGAGCGCATCTTCGCGTCCGACCCGGATGCAGTGATGCCGCCTCCCGAGTCGAACCTCCACCTGTCGGGGTACGAAAGGGCGCTGATCAGGCGATGGATTGAGCAAGGTGCAGAGTTCAAGCCGCACTGGTCGTTGATCCCACCGTCGAGGCCGGAGGTGCCGTCCACCGCACCGGCGGCCGCTGGCACGGACGGACGGGTTGCCGGCGTTTCGCCGATCGACGCCTTTGTAAATCGCCGCGTTGAACGTGAGGGCCTGGAGGCCGCCGGGCCGGCAGATCGTGAGCGGTTGATCCGGCGTCTCTCCTTCGATTTGACCGGCCTGCCGCCGACCCTGGAAGAGATTGATGCCTTTCTTGCCGACACGAGGCCGGGCGCATACGAGCGCGTTGTTGATCGGCTTCTTGCGTCTGACGCGTACGGCGAACACATGGCGGCGGCCTGGCTTGACATCGCGCGGTATGCCGACAGCCATGGCTACCAGGACGACGGACTCCGAAACATGTGGCCGTGGCGGGACTGGGTGATCAGTGCCTACAACGCGAACATGCCGTATGACGAATTTCTTACTGTGCAGCTCGCGGGCGATTTGCTTCCCGATCGTACGCGCGATCAGATCCTTGCGACCGGGTTTAATCGAAACCACCTCCAGAGCCAGGAAGGTGGAATTGTGCCAGAGGAGTATCGTGTTGATTACGTTGCCGATCGAACGAATACCGTTGGTCGCGCCTTTCTCGGACTGACGGTTGAGTGTGCACGGTGCCACGATCACAAATATGATCCGATCACTCAACGTGAGTACTTCGAACTCTTCGCGTTCTTCAACAGCGTAAACGAGTTTGGCAACATTCCGTACGCCGGCGAGGCGAGTCCGACGGTAATCCTCACGTCGGATGACGACGAGCAAACGCTCGCGGAGTTGTCGACGAAGATAGACAGCCTTGCGGCGTTGGTGGAGACGTCACATGCACGCTACGACGCTGGTTACACGGCATGGCGTAGCGAACTCGCAGGACAGGCGCTTAACGTTGACCTCACGTCGAGTCGCATCGGCTACTTCCCGCTCGATGGTACACCCGACCGGCAGATCCTGAATCACGCCTCGTCAGACCATGACGGTTACGTTTGGGGCGATGTCGATAAAGAACTGATCGTTGTGGAAGGGCGTGTGGGGTCCGCGCTCAAGCTGGTGGGAGATCCATGGATCGACATGGGTAAAGAGTTTGCATGGTTCGAGCGCAACGAGCCGTTCTCGATCGGACTCTGGCTGCAGATCACGGATCCCGGACGCGAAGGCCCCCTGTTCAATAAGGCGGGTGGCCTGTTTAACGGGATGCGTGGCTATGTCGCAATGCTCCGCAAAGACGGGCACCTCTCGGCCAGTTTGAATCATGTCTTTCCCTCAAACTCGATTGAGGTAGTGACCGAAGCGCCGCTTCCCGTTGGTCGTTGGATGCACCTGACGATGACGTACGACGGATCAAGCCGTGTTGCCGGTCTTCGATTGTTCCTCGATGGCCGTCCGTTGGCGACAGTTCCAGCCGCCGACAACCTGAAAATGAGCACGCTCTATTAGGTTGATCCGCGAACGGGGAAGCGCTCAAACTGGGGCGACCCCGGAAATCTCCGAATAGGCTGGATGGAGCCGAACCTCATGAAGCTCGACAGTGTCGAGGTCGATGAGTTTGTTGTGTACGACGCCGCATTGTCTGAGTTGGAGGTGGGTGTTCTGGCTGCAGACACCGCAGCGGCCGCGTCGGGCCTGATTCAGATTGCACCCGTGGGTTCAACGAGTACAAGTGGAGACCCGAACCTGGAGCGTAAGCTGAGGCAGTACTACGTAACGCGGGTTGACCCCCGGTATCAGCGGGTATTCGAAGAGCTGACTCGGCTTCGCGGTGAGGAAAACGAAATCATGACGCGTCAGCCGGAGGTCATGGTGATGGAGGATCTGCCCGACCCGAGGCCGACCTTTGTGCTTGACCGCGGCGCGTACGACGCACCAACAGATCGTGTTGAGCCAGATGCTCCGGCAAGCCTGATGGACTTTGGTGAGGCGCGACCACGTGATCGTCGTGGGCTCGCTTCGTGGCTGACTGACCCGGGGCACCCACTCACTGCGCGGGTTGCCGTCAACCGCCTCTGGCAGCAGTTCTTTGGCCGCGGACTTGTGGCCACGCCCGATGACTTTGGAAACCAGGGCGCGCGCCCATCACATCCAGAGCTACTCGACTGGCTCGCAATCGAGTTCATTGATTCAGGGTGGGATGTCAAAGGATTGCAGAAGCAGATCGTCATGACGGACGCGTATCGCAGGTCGTCTATCGTGGATCCTTCCGTTCGTGAGCGTGACCCGGATAATGTGTTGATGGCGCGCGGTCCGTCTTATCGCTTGACCGCCGAGCAGATTCGAGACAATGTACTTGCCGCCTCCGGGCTGCTGGACCGCACGATAGGAGGGCCGCCCGTAAAGCCGTATCAGCCGGCGGGTCTCTGGAAGGAACTGGCAACGCGTAACGCGACCGAGTACGTGCAGG
>JAUIJQ010000426.1 GCA_030431165.1 Rhodothermia bacterium
TACCCGGACGCCATTGTCATCCCGCCGGATGGTGGTGAGCGCGTCGTTGACCCGGCTGATCTCGACCTGTCAGCGCTTCAGGAGCGACTGATGGCACGAATTGATCCTGAACTCGGCATGCTCGAGCTCGCCATCACGGGCGACGACGAATATCGCGGCGTTGATGACCTCGGCAATGAAGTCACCGCAACCGCGGGGTACGGGTTGCTCTACAGCCTCGTTGATCCCGATTCGCAGCTCCGCGTTACCGCCACGTCAAGTGAAGGAATGCCGTTGCGGTACACGCCTGAGGAGTTGTCGCGGCCGGTGACGTATCAGTTCACCAGCTCTGCTGCGACGGCGATCTCGATCACCGGTGTACAGCAGCAGTTCTTCGATCGCGAAGGGACAACACTTGTCGATCGGTCGAGCACACCCCCAGGCGACTGGGCGACCGTCCCGGCCGGCGGTACGTTTGACCGCTCGGCTGTGTTGGGGTGGCCGTCGGATGGGGAAGCACCAGTCCTCGATCCTGACCGCGTTGAAGGTGCACGAGCGCTCATCACGTTTACGGGCGTCGACGCATCAGGCCGGGAGCACGAAGCGGCTGTCACTGTCCCGGTTCAGTTTGTCCCGTCGTTGCTACTCGTGTCGGTCTCGGCAGAAGGTGGGTTGCCGGCCAACCTGTTCCCTGGACAGCGATCGATTCCGGTGACGTACCGGTTTACCAACCTCGGCTCGTCTAACCTCGAGGTCGTGAGTACGGAACAGATCGTGGTGGATGCATCCGGCGCGGAGGTATCGCGTGGCGGACCGTTCAGGCGAAGCGCCCCGCTACCCGTTGATGCGGGTAGCGAAGCGACCGACTCAGAAGCGCGGTTCGGTCTGTCGGATGAGGGCATCGCCCGACTCGCTGCCGCAGACCCTTCAGCCTCGTTCACAGCACGTGTTCGTTTCTTTGCGCGTGTGGCGGGGTCGTCGTCTGAATCCGTTGAGGCGTTTGTTGAGTTTCCGCTGCGACTGCGTCAGAACGCGCTGCTTGTCACGGCAAATGCCCCGGGCGGATTTCCGGTTACGATCCATCCCGGTGTGGATCGTCGCGACGTTACCTACACGTACCAGAACCAGGGCTCCGAACCTGTTTCGATTACGCGGATACAGCAGGACGTACTTGATGCGGCAGGTGGGGTTATTGCGGCGGGGACTGCGCGAACGCTGTCAACGCCGGTCGACGTAGCCGCGGGGGCGTCCGTTGACGACGAACAGTACTTCGGCATTGAGCGCTCGGTGATAGATCGGATCATCTCTGAGCGCGGTGATCCCGCTGATCTGGATGTGCGTGTCACGTTCACCGTTGACACGGGCGGTATAGAGTCGCTGGCCCGGGTTGAGTATCCGGCGGTGTTGACCAACTCGACCTTGCTGGTCACCATACAGACAGACGAGCCGCGCCCTGTCACATTCTATGAGGGAGAGAACGAGCACCCGGCCGTTTTTCAGTTCCAGAATGTCGGATCAACCGACCTGACTGTCACCGCGTTGCGCCAGTACTTCCATGACGCGGGTGAGGAGTTTGTCCGAGGTCCGGTTGATACGCGACGGCCCACACCCCTGCGTGTGCCAGCCGGCGGAACGGTTGACGATGCCGCTCGCGTCGGCACGGCACCGGAGTTTATGAACGACATCCGCGCGCGCGGCGCTGATCGACTGCTGACGGGGGAATACACGTTTACCGCTGAGCGTGGCGGCGAGACCGTAACCGCTGAGGCACATCTGCCCATGCGTGTTGCAATTGGGATGCGTGGTTCAGCGACGCTCCAGTTCCTTGCCGGTACGCCGTCAGACGGTGCAACGATTCGCGGCGCTACACCTATTGAGCTTCGTGCGACACAAGCTGTTTCGCTGGATCGTGTTTCAGGTGTCTACCTCCAGATCTGGCGGGCGCCCGATGGCGTAACCGACCCCGCCACGATAATGGCGCCGGCCAATCGTGTCGTTGAGCGGACGTTTGCGAACAGCAGCGCGTCGCAGCTCATCCGAAAGGTTGATTCCACGAACACGTTCAGGCTTCTGTTTGCGCGTGGATCAACGGCCGCAGCCGACACCCGCTACGAGTTTACCGGTGATCCCGAAGCCTCCTACGTGTGGACCGCGCGTGTGGACTTCCACCGCAACGCGGCGGGTGAGCCCGAGGCATCGTCTTTGACCACCGAGCCGGCGGCCTTCTCGTACCGGTCAGCAACGGCAGTGTGCGGCGCTGAGTGTACGCTGACAGCGCCGGGCGGCTCAGGTGATCGCACGCGGGCTGCTGAATCGTACGTCAACCAGACCGTGCGCATCGGGGCCTTCGACATGCGCATCATTTCAGCCAGCGGCACCGGCGCATCACTTACCGGCGAAGGGGCTGTTGACGTGCCGTATCTACGCGCCCCCATCCTCGTCGAGTTCTCGGGCATAGCGATCAACTCGGCGAACCAGGTTGTATCCGGCGAAGCCAAAGCCAAGACAGACCGCCCAGACCTGCTGTCAAACGACTATACGGACCGCGTTACCGACATGGCGGAAAGTATGGGCATCACCGACGGTGACGCGCGAACGATCCAGGAGATTGCGGAGGCCGTTGAGTCCACCGGCCGAATCATCTCGGCATTTACATCAAGCACCGACCCGGTCCAGCTTCCGATTGGGATTGATCAGCACATCGACGGCGAGTTTCTGCTGCTCGCGGTGGTTGGCATCAAGTTCAAGCCTACGGGTGCGCGGCTCAATGCCGTGCTCAGTGTGCCATTGCCCGAGATCGAGTCGCGCCTGGCGATAGGGTCGCGGGGCATCTGCCTGACGCCCAGCGGCTTCGACGAAGAGTTTACGTTCTACCTCGCCAACGACCTGTTCATAACGCTGAACGAGTTTGATGCGTCGCTGCCTGATTACACGATGCGCTTCAAGGAGGGCTCAACCGACGGGTCGGGCACGTACCTGCGGTGGCGTTGCGGCGAAATGCAGGCACTGCGGCTTGAGATGTGGCATGAGTTTCCGCGCGAGTGGATCAAGCCGGTGAACCCCGAGACGGGTGAAATCGTCGCGGATGAGACACAGAAGAGCACGGCCAAACTCGTTGTTGAGATTCGTCCGGCCGCGTCAGGCGGCGGCTCAGGCGGCGGCTCCGGTGGCGGCGGCGGAGGCTCAGGCGGCGGTGGCTCCGGTAGTGGCTCTGGTGGTGGCTCTGGTGGTGGCTCTGGTGGTGGTTCAGGGAGTGAACCCGTCACACAGGCAACCGGGCTGCAGTGGATCGCCGGTGTTCGTGAGTTCACGCCTTCGGCCATATCCGACGCAAACGGATTCTGGTTCGCCGTGGAGAGCATGTTCTACGACAACTCGTCGGTTCAGAACCCCGACGGCATGACGTTCCCTGCAGGATATCCGGCGTCGATGTCTAACAACCGATGGACCGGGTTCTACCTTGGTGCGGTGCGCCTGCACCTGCCCGATGAAATCCGCAGCTTCGGCGAAGACAACAACATCGAGCTGCAGGTGCGCAACGTGCTGCTTGACCGCACAGGCGTCAACTTTACGTTTGCCGTCAGAAACCTGCTCACACTCAAAGAAGACGACGGCAGCGACGCGACGGACTGTGCGGCGGCTACGTCAGAAGGCGCAAGCACCAGCTCGTGTACCGGCAGCATGGGTGGATGGGAGTTCTCTGTTGATGAGCTATCCGTCAGCGTACTGCACAGTTCATTCGGCACCGCAAACCTGAACGGGCAGTTCCGGATTCCGATCACCGAAACGCCCCTGGCGTACTCAGCGACACTC